>DATKBU010000368.1:0-4481 GCA_035513815.1 Egibacteraceae bacterium | reverse complement strand
GGCGCCTGATCCGCGCGGTCATGGAGCACCACGGGGGCACCATGCAGGACGACGCGACGATGCTGCTGGTCGAATGGCGGGGGCCGGATGACCCAGGTCCCCCGGAGTGGGTCCCACAGCGCGCAACCTAGCCGGTCGGCCCGGCTGCGGACCGACCGGCGAGGCATGCGGGGGTTGTGACGCGCCGGGGGACGGTGACTTACCGGCCGTCGCTTCTCGGGTCTCCCGCGGGCGGCGCGTCCTGAGGCGACGCCGCCTGGCCAGTGCTGGCTGCGCCGGAACCGGACCTCAGGCTCGAAGCGGCCGGCGGTCCTGCGTGGCCCGGCTTCGCGTCAGGCGCCTGACCGGCGCCGTCTGGCTCATCGTCGCTGGGGTCCTGCGCTGAAGCGGGCAGGTCGTCCGGTGGACCTGACGGCACACCGTCCGGCGGACCTGAAGGCACGCCCTCCGGCGCATGCTCCTGATTGCCCGGGCTGACAGGCTTGAATCGAGCCTTGGCCTCCTCGGAGATCTCCTGGCCGTCGACGCCAGGAGTCCCATCAAGACCCTTGGCGTCGTCTGAGACGCGCTTGCCGAATTCGCTCTTGGCCGTCCCCGTCTCGACCTCCAACACGAACGTCTCGCTGACGGGGTCCGCGGGACGAGGCTCAGGCGGGCCGGGCGGGAGAACGCCGGCGGCGCCAGCGGCGGCGCCGACTCCAGCGAGAGCGACGCCCGCGCCCAGCGCGATGTGCGCGGCGAGGCTCAACCCTCCGATTTTCGCGGCCAATCTGCGGGCGGGCTTCGTGATCAAGGCAATCCTCCGATGTGGGGTGCGCGGCGCTCGAGGGCTCACGGCGGTCGCAACCGGTTCCGGCACTTGCTCCAGCGCGCCTTCGGCCAGCACTGCTGCCAGCGCCTCCGAAGGGCGGGGGACCGGCCCAGCCGTCTCGCTGCGCAGCCGTTCGATGAGTGCGCTCAGATGAGCCGCGTCGCCGTCCGGAGCTTCCCGGCCGGCCAGCAGCGCCTCGAAGCGCTCGTCATCACGGTGTGCGCGCATGTCGTGTGAGTAATCGTCGAGTCCGCTCACAGGGATACGCCCTCCCACCCGAAAGTTTCGATGTGCTTGCGCAGCGCGATGAGGCCCCGACGCTGGAGCGCCTTCACCGCGCCCGGACGCTTGCCCAGAACCTCGGCTGTCTGCTCGATGCTGAGGTCCGCGAGAATGCGCAGGAGCAGGACCGCGCGCTGATCCGGCGCCAGCCGGTCCAGGGCTTCGATGGCGCGCTCCGATCCCAGGCTCGCCATCGCGTCGGCTTCCACGTGACCGCCCGGCAGTTCGTGACGGGTCGAATCGAAGGACACCGCCGGCCCCCGACGGGCCAGCCGTCGCCGCTCGTCGATGACGCGCCGGTGGGCAATGGTGAGCAGCCACGAGCGCAGCTGCGACTCGCTGCCTGAAAAGCGGTCGAGGCCGCGGAAGGCCGCCAGGAACACCTCGCTGGTGAGATCCTCGGGTTCCGTGCACCCTTGCAGGCGCGCGTAGGCGTGCACGAGCGGCGCCGTCTCCCGCCAAAGACGCTCGAAAGCCCATCCGCTGCCCGCTTGGGCGGCGAGCAGGACGCTGTCGAACGACGAGCCGAGAGCCACCGCACCTCCACTGTGTGCACAGCGTGCGTTATCAGATACCTACCGTGAAGTGTTCGGCCATTTCTGCTGCTTTCAGGAGCGTCCGCGCCCGCCATGGACCGCACCCGCTCGCTAGGCTCGCGGCCATGTCCATGAGCGCGGTCCCACCTCCGAGCGCGCGAGCGTCGATATCTCGCGAACAGTGGCTCATCACGTCAGCCGTGATGGCCGGGCTGGCGGTCGCCGCCCTCGACGCCACCGTCGTCGCCACGGCGATGCCGACGATCGTCGGCAACCTCGGGGGAGTGGGGCGCTACGGCTGGGTGTTCTCGGCATACCTGCTGACCGCAACGACTACGGTCCCCCTGTTCGCGCGGCTCTCTGATATGCGCGGGCGCAGGCCCGTGTTCCTGGCAGGCCTCGCCCTGTTCGTGCTCGGATCGGTGCTGTGCGGGCTCTCCGGCTCCGTGACGCAGCTCATCCTGTTCCGCGCCGTGCAGGGATTGGGCGCCGGGGCGGTGCAGCCGGTCGCGCTGACCATCATCGGCGACATCTTCGAGCCCGAGGTGCGAGCCCGGATGCAGGGCATGTTCGCCAGCGTCTGGGGCGTGTCCGCGGTCGCGGGGCCGGCCCTCGGGGGGTGGATCACCACATCGATCGGCTGGCGCTGGGTGTTCTTCGTCAACGTCCCCGTCGGCGCCGCGGCGGCGACGATGCTGGTCATCGCTCTGCGCGAAGACGTCTCAGGCCGCCGGCACCGTCTCGACTGGGTCGGCGCCGCCACGCTCAGCGGTGCCATTCTGCTGCTCCTGCTGGCGGTGAGCGAGGTGGGCGGGCGAATGGGCTGGAGCTCTGGGCTGTTTGTCGGCATGCTCGCGGGCGCCGCCGGGCTGGCCACAGCGTTCGTCCGCCTGGAGCTCAGAACTGCTGAGCCGCTCATCGATCTGACACTGCTGCGGCGACCGCTGCTCGCCGCGGGACTGTCGCTGCAGGTGCTGGCCGGGGGAGTGCTGTTCGGCCTTCAGGGCTACGTCCCCCCGATGATCCAGGGTGTGCACGGGCGCACACCTCTGGCTGCCGGGGCGGCCGTGGCGGCCATGTCGATCGGCTGGCCGGTCGCGTCGGTCATCGCCGGCCGCTGGCTCGTGCGATCCGGATCGCGCACACCCGTGCTGGCCGGCGTCGTCGCACTGGTGACGGGCACGCTGCTGCTGACCCAGCTCCAGCACGTCGCGGCGCTCGGCTACGCGGTGCTCGCGTCGGCGGTGGTCGGCCTCGGCATGGGCTTCATGAACACGACGATCATGGTCGCTGTCCAGTCCGGGGTGGAATGGCAGCGGAGGGGCGTGGCGACCGGTCTCGTGCAGTTCTCGCGAACCATCGGCGGCGCCGTCGGAGTCGGCCTGCTGGGGGCGGTCCTTTCGGCCCACGCCGGTCCTGAGGCCAGCGCGCTGCTCCGTGGGGACCGGGCCGGCGGGCTGGAGGAGGCCGCGCAAGGACTCGCGTCAGGGCTGACGATCATTTACGTGGCGCTTGTCGCCATGGCGGTGGTCGCAGCGGGAGTGGCAATCCGCTGGATGCCGTCCGTCGATGTGCGAGGACAGGGCCAGCCGCAGCGAGGTTGAGCGGACCGACCACGCCTTGACGTGCGTCACGCGGCGGCGGGCGGTGCACGGTCATTGGATGTTTCATGCTGCGGACACGGCCCTGACACACCCCCGCGGCATCATCGACTCGCACGCCCGAGGCGAGTTCTCTCGCCGATGCCTGCCCGCTCGGCCGGTCAGCGGAGCTTGCGGTGCATCGCATGGCGTGGCGGACGACCGGCTTCACGGAATGACGTACGGGGGTTGCGATGGCTCAATGGTGGTACTGCAAGGAATGCGCTCGATCGTTCTATGAAGACCGCATGCTCGATCAGGCGTTCTGCCCCGCATGCGGGACGCAGGCGCGGGAGGTGGCGCCGGAGTCCGCGTGACTCAGTCGATTCCAAGCGCTGACTTCCACCCTCGAGTAGGGCCCCCGATACGCTCGAGCGCCCTTGTTCCCACCGTGCGCTCTGCCTAGGCTCGACAGCCGAGGACGTCCCGGCGCTCAGGGCGACACCGCAGACGGCAAGGCGCGGAGCGGAGGTCAGTTGCGCACAAGCGAAGTGCTGTCGGACGCGTTCGGTCGCATCCAGAGCCTCGTGCATCAGGCGACCGACGGTCTGGACCCTGAAGCGCTCCGGTTTCGACCCGAGTCGGACGCCAATTCCATCGCGTGGCTGATCTGGCACCTCACAAGGGTTCAGGACCACCATGTGTCCGAGATCGCCGCGCGAGAGCAGGCATGGATCACGGCGCAATGGAACGCCAGCTTCGATATGCCCGCCGACCCGTCGGATACCGGCTACGGCCACACCTCCGAGCAGGTGGCGGCTGTGCGCCCCGGAAGCGCGGCGGTGCTTCTGGGCTACCACGACGCGGTGTCCGACCGGACGCAGGGCTACCTCAAGACAATCGACGCCGACGAACTCGATCGCATCATCGACCGCTCCTACGACCCGCCGGTGTCGGTCGGCCAGCGCCTGGTGAGCGTCATCAGCGACAACCTGCAGCACGCGGGGCAGGCCCGCTACGTGCGCGGCATCGTCGAACGGCGGGCCTGAGGGCTTGCCGGCCGTCGCCTCGCGTCGCCGCGCCCGCACCAGTCGCCCGATGGGCGCGCCGCAGGCAGCACGGGGGACAGACGGGATGGTGTCGGTGGGGGGACTTGAACCCCCAAGGGCCGAAGCCCACATGGCCCTCAACCATGCGCGTCTGCCAGATTCCGCCACACCGACGAGCGAGGGAAAGTATGCCACGCCACCGCACAGGGCCGAGCGCTAGGGG
>DATKBU010000367.1:0-6146 GCA_035513815.1 Egibacteraceae bacterium | reverse complement strand
TAGGTCGTTCTCGATCAGCTGCGCACCGTGGATCGGGACCTCCTGGTCAAGCGGCTCGGCGCCTTGCCGAGTCAGGCACTGGCCGAAGGACTCGGCGCACTGCAAGAAATGTGTGCGGAATGATCTGGCTCGGAGCGGTCGTGAGCGCCGCTCGCGGCTGAGCGGCAGCACGTCAGGCTGTGACCAATGGGTTCCTTCTGGCCATGCGAGCGAATGGTGTTCGGCAAGACGTGCGGCGAACGCACGGCAGGATCGTCACGCCATCAAGCCCGGCGTGGATAGGGCAAGAGGTCAGGAGAGTGAAAGTATTTTCTCCCGCGAAGCGAGGCCGTCAAGCCCGTGCAGCGTGACTGTGCTCGTCGCTGACTGAGTGTCGAGCGAGGAATCATGCGGGACACTCATGTTCCCCCGCCGGCGTGTCCTCACCCGTTGGGGGCCGGCAGCGGCTCGCTCAGCGGGTCCTCTTCCTGCCCCAGATCCATGCGTCCGATCTCACCGGCGCGTGCCAGCGCCGCGCGGAAGAGCACGGGGCCGATCAGCTGGTGCAGGGCGATCAGCGCCACCACGAGCGTCTGAATGGTCGTGCCCCAGGTCGGGTACTCACCGGCGACGAGCAGGGTGAGCCCCAGCGTGACCCCGGCCTGCGAGACGAGCCCCATCCAGACATGATTGCCGACGGGCGGCCCGATCCCGGCATACGCGGCCCCCGTGCGAGTCGACACCCAGATGAGTCCCATGCGGGTGGCAGAAATGCCCGCCGCCACCCAGCCCATGACGGCGAGGGCGTCGAGTTGCAGGGAGGCGCCGGCGGCCGCGAAGAAGAGGACCAGTACCGGCAACGCGCCGCGCTCGGCGGCCTCGCGCAGCATATCGCCCCGGGGGGGCGCGATGTTCTCGACCACGAGCCCCGCGGCCAGGGCGGCGAGCAGCGGTTCGATGTGCAGCGGCATTTTCAGTCCGGCGATGAGCGCGCACATGGCCAGCAGGGCCAGCGGCAGTTCGCGCCCGACATGGCGGAGGTAGAACGCGAACAGCGCGCCGACCGCCGCGCCGAACGCGAAGGAGCCGAAAATCTCCCACGACAGGCTGACGAGCAGACCGACCTCGCCGCTCGAGCCAAAGGCGTAGCGGACGAACTGCATCATCAGCGTGAAGAGGAGAATGAGCACAAGGTCCGCAAGGATGACGATCGCCAGGGTCATCTCACTCAGCGGTCCGCTGGCGCGGCTCTCGGCGATGAGCGCGATGGTCACGGTCGGCGAGAAGCTCGCCAGGATGGTCGTCAGCAGCCCGAGGACCGCCACTTTCTGCAGCCCGCCCATGTCGGCCATCCCGAGCCATGGCCAGATGAGCCACAACGCGGCGAACAGGCCCGCGTAGAGCACCGCCATCGAGACGCCGCAGAGTCGAAGGATCGCCCGCAGCCGTGGCCGCATCCGTTCGAAGTTCATCTCGAGGCCGGCGATGAACGCGATCAGCACGACGGCGAGACCGTTGATGATCTGCAGCTCGCGCGCCATGGGGCGCGTGATGACGTTCATCACGTACGGGCCGCAGATCATCCCGAACAGCAGGTAGCCCGTGACCCGCGGCAGGCCGACGCGCTCCAGCAATGTGCCGGCCAGCGCCGCGGCGATGAGCGCGAAGCCGAGCGCCAGCGCCGTCGGGCGCGCAATCTCCGCCTCGATGCCGAGATTCACGACCAGCCAGACGACCGTGACCGTCATGACGAGGGCGAGGAGCCGTCGCATCAGTCTGGCCTCTGCTCCGGCATGACCAGCACCGCCAGCAGCTCGCTGGCAATGGCCCCCACCGCGACGGCGAAGACCAGCGCGCCGGCGGTGCCTGGGGCGACCTGCTGCAGGTTCAGTGCGAAGGCAATCCCGATCACGCCGGGCGTAATGAGGTACGCGCCGAGATCCGAGGGGGCCACGCCGGGGGCGATGCGGGATGCCGTCCAGCCGCCGATCAGCTTGCCGGCCACGCGAAAGACGACGTACGGCGCGAAGAGCCAGACGCCCGCGGTCGAGGGCGCCAGCCCCGCGCCGGCTGCCACCAGCAGGAGCACGACGAGCGGGTGCTGCACTCTTCGGAGCTCGTGCGCCACGACGCGATCGGTCTGGCCAGTCGTCAGCGCCCAGAACCAGCCGGCGACCAGCCCCGAGAGCAGGGGAGAGGTTTCGAGGTAGGCCGCACAGCCGCCGAGCAGGGCGATCGTGCCCAGCACGAACACGCCGCGCTCCGCTCCCTGCGCGCGCTCGAACAGCAGCCAGCCCGCCACCGCCACGAGCAGGCCGATGCCGATCGTGGCGACCATGCCCAGCAGGGCCGGCATCCCCGCCGAGCCCAGCACCGCGATGACGACCGATCCCACCAGGATCGGCAGCACGTCATCGAGGTCCGCCACGCGCGCCGCGATCCGCCGCGCCCGCTCGTCCCCCACGTCCACCGACGGCGCCGCGGACGTCGAGGCACTGATCCCCAGCGCCAGCGCGACCACGACGGGCGGAAGCGCCAGTGGAAGGTTCCACACCCCGAGCAGGATCAGGATGGCCCCGCCGACCGCGATCAGGGTGACGGCGGCTTCCGCGGTGGACGCCAGCAGCAGGCGCTTGCGCGGCCCGCCTTCCGTAGCCGCCGCAATCCCGATGAAGAGGCCGAGGGTCGCGAGCGCGATCGAGATGACCGCATCGAGATGGCCGAGCACGCGCACCGTGATCACGCCCAGCCAGTCGGGGCCGAGCAGCATGCCCAGCGGGATGTACAGGATGACGGGCGCCGTCGCCGGCCGCAGCCCGAGGGCGGCACGCGTGTGGAAGAAACCGGTGGTGCGGGCGAGGCGCTCGCGGATCACGGGCTACTTCTCCAGCGCGACGACCCGGTGTTCGGCGCCACGCTGCACCGAGAGAAGGAGCGCGCCGCCGTCCGGCGCCTGGCGGTAGGCGGTCAGCAGTGCCGCCGGCGCCGGCGCATCCCGAACCCCGACCCTGAGGACGATATCGCCAGCCGCGAGCCCCGCCCGCGCCGCCGCGCCACCCGGGCGCACGCTGACGATCTCGGCCCCCAGGCCCGGCACATGACGGAGCACGAGGCCCGGGTCGTCGCCTGCGAGGGGTGGCAGCGGAACACCCGTCGCGTCGCGCACCGTGACGGTGACCTGCACGGGTTTCCCGCGCCTGATCAGGTCGAGCGTGGCCTCCTGGCCCGGCGTCCGGCTCTGGACGACCTGCTGGAATCCCGCTGGCGTCGTCACGGTCGTGCCGTCGATGGCGGTCACGACGTCGCCAGGCTCCAGGTGGTCCACGGCAGGTCCGCGGGGGTGAATGGCGCTGGCCACGACGCCGCGCTCAGCGCCGGTCGCGCGCGCCAGCGCCTGGGTCAGCGGCTGCACGGTGAACCCGAGATCCCCGCGGGTCTCTTCCACGCCGCGCGCCGACTCCGCCGCCGCGTACAGGATGTCCCCCGGGATGATGGTCGCGCTCGTGCCTCCCTCGATCGCGAGCCCGAGAAAGTTGCCGGCGAGGGAAAAGATGGCGGCGCCGCGCGGCAGGACCTGCTGGAGGGCCGCGACCGAGAGCAGCGGGCTCGTGGTCCGCGGATCCTGGAAGATGTCGGTGCGGCCGACGTAGACCGGCCGGATGACCGGCCCCTGCGCGGTGGCCTCGACCACGGCGATGTACCGCGGGCCGGGCCTGAGGGTCACCGGTGCCAACGTCACCATGGCGTCAGCGGCCTCGGGGACCGACAGCACGGCCAGATCCCGGGTGTTGTCGCGGGCCAGGATCGGGAAGAAGCTGCTGGAGGCGGGCGCCAGGCTCTCCTGGGATGTGAGGAGCAGGATCGCCCGGCGGGGCGTCATGCGCGCCGCAATCGCATGCGCCCCCTCCGCCCGGTCGGGCTGGATCTGGACGACGGCGAGGCGCGGCGTCAGGCGCCGCTCCAGGTCGGCCATGATGGAGGCCAGCTCATCATAGGTGGCGCGGGCCGCCAGCCGTTCGAGCGGCGCGGGTGCCGGCTCGGCGGCGGGCCGGCCCGCTTCCTCCGGAAAGCGAAACCGGGCGAGCAGCACCAGCACGGCCACGGAAATCGCAATGGTGGCCAGCAGGAGGCGGGTCTCGCGACCGCGCCGGGCCTCCGGGGGGGAGATCATCACCCCGGAGCGTACTGCACAGCGGCGGCTCCCGCCAACTCGGCCATAGCCCTGCTACGCCCTGAGTATCCGCAGCATGTGTCAGAATCGGATGGCAACTAATGGCAACGACCCAGACCCCCGCCGCAGGTGAGAAGCGGCCGCTCTTCGTCGTGTCGAACCGCGAGCCGTACCTGCACAGCCGGCGGCCGGATGGCTCGATCGGGTGCAGCCCCACCGCCGGGGGGGTCGCCGTGGCCCTCGACGCCCTGATGCGCGATCGCGGAGGGACGTGGATAGCCCATGGCGCCGGGGACGCCGACCGCGACGTCGTGGACGCCCGCGACCGTGTCCGCGTGCCGCCCGGCGTGGAGTCGTACACGCTGCGCCGCATCTGGCTGTCGCCCGAGGAGGAGCGCCGGTACTACGGCGGCTTCTCGAACGAGGGGCTGTGGCCCGTCTGTCATATCGTGCACGTGCGCCCGGTGTTCCGATCCGAGGACTGGGCCGAGTATCGCGCGGTGAACGCCCGCTTCGCCGAGGCGATCGACGACGAGCTCACCGATCCCTCGGCCCCGGTCTTCATCCAGGACTACCACCTGGCGCTCGTGGCGGGCGAACTGCGCCGCCGGCGCCCGAACGTGCGGACGGCCCTCTTCTGGCACATCCCGTGGCCGCACCCCGACCGCCTCCGCATCTGCCCGTGGCGGCGCGAGATCATGACCGGCCTGCTGGCCAACGATCTGCTGGCGTTCCAGCTCGAACGGGATCGCCGCAACTTCCTGCTGGGCGTGCGCGACGAGCTGCCGGCGCAGGTGGACCGCGGCATCGTCCGCATGCACGGGCGCGAGACTCATGTCGTGTCGGCCCCCATTGGCGTGGACTTCGATCGCATCGTCGAGGTCGCCTCCGATCCGTCGCTGATCAACGAGACGGAGCGGTTGCGGCGGGAGCTGCGCCTCGACGACCCGGCCATCGAGGTGATCGGTGTCGGCGTCGATCGGCTGGACTACACCAAGGGGATCCCCGAGCGGCTCGAGGCGGTGGACCGGCTGCTCATCAACCGGCCGGATCTGCGCGGCCGGTTCGCGTTCGTCCAGGTCGGCGTGCCGTCGCGCTCCAAGCTCGAAAGCTACGCGTCGATCGAGAACGAGATCGACCAGAAGGTGGCCGACATCAATACCCGCCATGGCGCGGGGCCTGAGGACGGGCCGATCCGGTATCGCAAGTCGGCGCTCAAGATCCGCCGCCTGGTCGCGCTCTACCGCATGGCGGACTTCTGCGTCGTCAGCTCGCTGCACGACGGGATGAACCTCGTCGCGAAGGAGTTCATCGCCGCGAGAGACGATGAGGACGGCGTGCTGGTGCTGAGCGAGATGACGGGCGCGGCGCAGGAGCTCGGGGAGGCGCTGATCATCAACCCCTACGACATCGACGGCTTCAGCCGCGCGATCGGCCGCGCGATCGACATGCCGGTCGAGGAACGCATGGAGCGCATGCGCGCGCTCCGGCGCGTCGTCGCAGGGCATGACGTGTTCATCTGGGCCAGCGACATCCTGCGCGGGCTCGAGAACCTGACCGCCGCGCTCCGCCCCGTGCGCGGCGCGGCGGTGAAGCACAGCTTCACCAATCCCCTCGGTCGTGCGGTCGGCGATGGCCGGAAATGACCCGTCGCGCATCGCGTCTGACATCCTCGAGCGCCGCGGCACACGCCGCCTGGCGCTGTTCTGCGATTTCGACGGCACGCTCGTCGAGTTCCAGCCCCACCCGGCAGCCGTGCGGCTCCCCGGAGACCGCCGCGCCCTGCTCGAGCGCTTTGTCGACCATCCGGCAACCTCCCTGGGGATCGTGAGCGGCCGCCGCCTGGCCGACGTCCGTGAGCGGACGGGGCTTCCCGGCACGGCGTATTTCGCGGGCCTGCACGGGCTCGAAATCGAGGGGGGCGGCGACCGGTTCGTCCACCCGCAGGTGGCCGAGGCGCGTGCGCTGGTGCAGGGCGTCTCGACGACGCTCCGCG
>DATKBU010000366.1:0-2545 GCA_035513815.1 Egibacteraceae bacterium | reverse complement strand
GGTCAGAGTCCGACGCGAGCAGATCGGACATCCGGTCCACCCGCCCGCGCCAAGCCGTCTCGAGGCGCTCGAGGGCCAGCCGCGCTCGGCGGACGGCGTCGGGGTCGGTACGCACGAGCTGCTCCCGTCCGCGGCGCTCCTTGGTGACGAGGCCGGCCCGCTCGAGGACCGCGACATGCTTCTGCACCGCGGCGAAGCTCATCGGGTACGCCTCGGCCAGACGCGACACCGACGGCTCGCCCTGGACACAGCGGCGGAGGATGTCGCGGCGTGTTGCATCCGCCAGTGCGTGGAACAGGTGATCCACGGCTTCGTCGGTCAGCTCATCTACAACCATAAGGTTGTAGGTTAACGCTGCCTCTCCTCGGTGTAAAGCGATGTCCGCTCGGCGGGTCCGCCTGTCGACTGCAATCTGGTCAGCCCTGTGGATGGCCAGCGGTAATGGGAGTGGACCCTAGCGGAATCGAACCGCTGACCTCCGCCTTGCAAAGGCGGCGCTCTGCCAATTGAGCTAAGGGCCCGCGGCGGAGCGCTTAGACGTCCTCGCCTGCCTCTTCCCAGATGGCCTCGTCGAGGTCGATCTCGCGCTGGCGACGCACCAGCATCGCGACGACGCCGGCGATGGCGGCAAACAACAGCAGTCCGCGTTTCCTCATCGAAGGCCCTCTCCTGACAGGGTTTGGGTGCGAGTGGGCCATCGAGGACTTGAACCTCGGACCTCACCCTTATCAGGGGTGCGCTCTAACCGCCTGAGCTAATGGCCCTCACCGACCAGCGAGTCTAACCACAGGCACGCGCACCCGCACACGCCGAGGAGCTAGCGCTCGTCCTCGGCGACAGTGATCTTGAGGCCGCCGACGAGGTCGGCAAGAAGGTTGTACAGGAACGCGACGAAGACGTTGATGCCGCTCCACAGCACGACGTTCAGCAAGCCGATCAGGAAGATCGCTCGGCCGATATTGCCGCCGTAGATATTGAGCTCGAAGTGCATCGTCTCCATGAACGAGGTGACCGACTCGATGATTCCGATCCGGTTCACGATGTTCCAGAACACCGCGAGGGCGAGCATCACGACCAGCAGCGCGCAGAAGTAGAAGAGCACGCTGAGCTTGAGCACGGACCACGGGTCGACCTTGCGGATGGTCATCTGCCGCCGGGTGGTCGGGCGGTCGGACGCGCCCGCGGGGCGCGCATTCGGCGGGCGCGCGGGTCGGGTTCCTTCGCGCGGTGCAGCGCTCATAAGCGGTGAGTGTATGCCAACGTGACGCAGTGCCGCGCAAACTGCAGCGTGCCCGTCAGGGCGCCCTGCTCAGCCCGGCGAGGGAACAGCGGCGCGCCTAGGCACGAAGCTTGAGACTGCCCTCGGCGATCTGCTTGGCGAGCGTCCGCAGCTTCACTCCGTCGCGGCGAGACGCGCTGCGCATCACTTCGAACGCCTCTTGAGGGCTCACGCCCAGCTGCTCGGCCAGCCTGCCCTTGGCCTGCTCGATGACCACGCGGCTGTCCAGTGCATGCTGCAGCTGCGCCGACAGCCGAGAGGACTCGCGGAAGGCGCGGGCGTTGAGGATGTACGTGGTAGCGATATCCGCCAGCACCTGCCCTGCCGACGAGTCATCCTCGCCGATCTCGCCGATCTCGCCGGTGTAGAGGTTCAGCGCCCCCACGCGCTCCTCGCCCATCGCCATCGGGAAGCTGTACACCCCGATGAGGCCGGCGGCCACCGCGCGCGGCGTGAAGTTGGGAAACCAGTCGCTGGCCTGCAAGTCGGGCACGACGACCTGCTGACCCGTCATGTACGCATGCAGGCACGGCCCCTCGCCGAACTCGATCTGGAGTCCCTCGATGGCCCGCACCACTTCGTCGGATGCGGCGACGAACCGAAGGTCGCCGTCTTCGTCCTCGAGCATCACGCCGGCCCCCGAGACGGGGACAACCCCGCAGATGCGCTCGCACAGGGCCGACAGCTTGGCGTCCACCTCGTAGTCGGCGACCAGCGTTCCGGCGAAGTCGATCAGCAGATCGGCGAGCTTGTCCTTGTCCACCATGAGGGGCGCTCCCTGGACATGCGAGACGGAGTCAGCCGCCAAGCGAAAGGAATTGTCAAGCGGCCCGCGAGGTCAAGGCGGTGCAGCATCCCGACGCACACTAGCGGTCTGGAGAGTCGCGCGCATCTGCTTATCCGCCGTGGGCGGGCTCGTGCGACTCCTCATTCCTCCGCAAGCGCGGCGTCCTCCATGACCGGCGCCACTGAGGCCACCTTGGCTCCCTGGGAGGGCTTCATCACGCGCACGCCCTGTGTCGCACGGCCTGTCGGGCGGATGTCCTTCACGTCCATTCGGATGATCGTCCCGGTGTCAGTGACCAGGAAGATCTCCTGCTCGTAGGCGGCGACCAGCGCGCCGACCAGACCGCCGCGCCGCTCGACCAGCTGGGCGGTGCGAACGCCCTTGCCTCCGCGGCGCTGTGTCGGATAGCGCTCAAGCGGCGTGCGCTTGCCGTAGCCCTCTTCAGTGACCACCAGCAGCTGGCCGTCGGCGACGGCCTT
>DATKBU010000365.1:0-3191 GCA_035513815.1 Egibacteraceae bacterium | reverse complement strand
AAGTTCAGCAGGCCTGTGTAGCCGAAATGCATGTTCAGCCCCACCGCGGCGATCGCCCAGATGATCGCCGTATCGCCGACGAAGGCCCGCAGGAAGTTCTGGAGAACCGCTTCAAAGTTCACGGCCGACCCGCCCTCCGCTTCGTGTGACGACTATGGCGGCAGCATCGCGATCGAGGACGGCGCTCATCAGCCGACCCGCTCCGCCCGGCCGAGAATGCCCTGCGGCCTGACCAGCATGACGATGATCAGCACGACGAACGCGCCGACGTTCTTCAGCTCAGGCGGGATGACTAGCGTGGACATCTGCACGAAGATGCCCACGATGAGGCTGCCGACCAGCGCGCCGTAGGCGGTCCCCAGTCCACCCAATATCACGCCAGCGAACATCAGCAGCAGCAGCTGGAAGCCCATCTGCCAGCTGACCTGCGTGCCCAGGCCGTGCAGGATCCCGCCGAGCGCGGCCAGCGCGCCGCCGACCATCCAGACAACCATAATCACCCGCTCCACGTTGATGCCGGAGGACTCCGCCAAGTCACGGTTATCGGACACGGCCCGCATCGCCTTGCCGATCTTGGTCTTCTGCAGCATGAGCCCGATGCCGACCAGCACAGCGAGCGAGATGAAGATCGCGAGCATGTCCTTCGGAGCGATCTGCACCGGCCCGATCGGGACCGCGCGCTGGATCGCGTACTGGGCGTATGGCCTGGTTCGGCCGCCGAATTGGTACAGCATCGCGTAGCGCCAAAGGATCGACAGGCCGATCGAGACGACCAGCATGGCGATGAGCCCCGTCCCGCGCCCTCGCAGCGGGCGCCACAGCCCTCGGTCGAGGGCCGCGCCAGTCAGGCCGCCGATGATGATCGCCAGGGGCGCGGCGATGAGAAAGTGCATGCCCAGCGTCACGTTGAAGAAGTAGGCGGCGATGGCCCCGAACGAGACGAGCTCCCCGTGGGAGAAGTTCACCAGCCCGGTAGTGCCGAAGATCAGCGAGAGCCCGATCGCCGTGATCGCGATCGTCAGACCGAACTTCACACCCTCGACGAAGATCTGCAGCACGCGCTGAACCATCCGGCCTCCGCCGGCCTGGGCCTCCCCGAACGGGAACAGCAGCGGGCGCGACTGCCCCGGCGCCATGGAGAATGCCAGCGTGGCGCGCTCAGAGTCGGTGAGTGTGGCGCCCTCCGGCAGGGTGCTCTCATCGAGATTCGCGACGTACTCGCCGGCCGCGGGCAGGTCAAGCTGGAACTCGCCGTTCTCGTCGCTGGTCGCGACCCCGATCTCCTCGCCCTCGGCTGTCTCCACAAGGATCTGCACGCCTTCGAGGGGCTGCCGCTCGCCGTCGGCGGTGGGCGCCTGCAGCTTGCCACGCACCTCGATCCCGGACGAGTCCTCTCCAGCGAGCGCAGCCGAACTCAGCCCCACAAGGAGGAAAAGCCCGATGATGAGCACTGACCCGGATCGGGCTCCACGCACGGTGCCTCCTTGCTCCCGTTCGCGCCTTCGAACCCCGATAGACGACCGAGCCCTTGTCCCCGTCGTGCCCGAGGCTCGCACAGCGTATACGGAACCCGCCCTCTGACCAGGGGAAATTTCGGGCGTGGGAGCTAGCCCTCGGCCTGGTAGCGGTCGATCACCTGCTCAGCTACTGCCCGCATAGTAAGTCGCCGCTCCATCGCTGTTCGCTGCAGCCAGCGGAAGGCCGCCGACTCGGCCAGGCCCTCATGCTCCTGCAGCAGGCCCTTGGCGCGCTCGACCACCTTGCGCGACTCGAGCCGGTCGCTGAGATCCCCCACCTGGTCTTCCAGGCCCTGGAGATCCTTGAAACGGCCGGCGGCGATCTCGATGGCGGGCAGCAGGTCATGCTTCTGGAACGGCTTGACCAGATAGGCCATGGCGCCGGCGCGACGCGCCCGCTCGATCAGGTCCCGCTGGCTGAACGCAGTCAGGATGAGCACAGCGGACAGCCGTTCGCTGGTGATCTGCTCCGCCGCCTGGATACCGTCCATCACGGGCATCTTCAGATCCAGGATCGCCAGATCGGGATGCAGCTCGCGAGCCAGGCGCACCGCCGTGGCGCCGTCGGAGACCTCCGCGACGACGTCGAAGCCCTCTTCGAGCAGCATCTCCTTGAGATCGAGCCGGATCAGCGCCTCGTCCTCGGCGATGAGAACGCGGATCGGCCGCTCTGACGGTCCTTGGGTCTCCTCGCTCGGCGAGGGCTGCTCTGTCACGCCTGCTCCTTGGCCAACTGCTCGCTCGCGTTCTGTCGCCGTCTCACGGCGTTCGTCCCCTTCATCGGATCATCCGGTCGAGCAGGGCATCCTGCTCGCCGGACAGCTGCGCCGCCCCGTCCGCCAGTTCGTCGCGCTGGCGCTCCAGGCGGAGCAGGTCGCGCGCGGCCTCGTGGCGCTCTCGCTCCGCCAGCGGCGTCTCTGCGACGACGGCACGGACCGAGGCGTCAGCGGCCACCGACCGCTGGAAGGCCACCTGCTCATCCAGCACACGGATGCGCTCACGCATCTCGGCGAGCTGCTGGCGCACATGCGCGAGGCGCTTTTCCGGGCTGCCGGGACGTCTCATCTGCCCTCCGGCGGCGCGGACGCCGCCTTCAAGGCGCCGCCGCGCCGGTAATCCCGCGGGTCCAGCAGTCTAATCGACCGCAGTGGCTCCGCGGAACCCTCGCCCGCAGCGCGTGCTACTTTGCCATCAGTGCGCTCTGCGGCGCTCGCCGAGATGGAGGAATGGCAGACTCGGCGGACTCAAAATCCGCTGCCCGCGAGGGCGTGGGGGTTCGAATCCCCCTCTCGGCACGACATCTGACAGTCGATCCATGGGTCGCCGATCTGTTTGCGCGCTCGGGACGATGATCGCGCGGACAGCCCGAACATGCGGACGGGTCCCGGCGAAGCCTCGGGGAGCCGGCGCGCGAGCCGTTACGCGCCCGGTGCCCGGTACTGGATCTGCTTCGCGCTGCCCAGGGCATCCATCGTTTCGTCGACGGTCAGCAGGACCGTGGTCTCCAGCGAGCTGAGTGCGCCGCCGCTGCCGATGGCCAGCGCAACGGCGGCCATGGCCACGTTGTCGGAGGGACCGGAAGCCTCCGTTGGAGCGAAACGGTTGCGCCGGCGGGGCGGGCGGGTACCTCGGCTGGAGACCAGCGATGATCCCCAGTCCGAAGCCCGACTCCCC
>DATKBU010000364.1:0-2754 GCA_035513815.1 Egibacteraceae bacterium | reverse complement strand
CGCCGCTGCAGAGCTGACGCGCCTGGAGCCGTCCAGCGTCGTCTTGGTCGGAGGCCTGTCCTGGCTCGGCGCAAGCGTGGCAGATGCCGTCGCCGCCCTGCTCCCGAGCGCGGAGATCCAAAGGCTGGACGCCGACAATGTCTACGCGCTGTCCGCCGTGGCTGCGGCGCAGACGCCAGCGCCGGGCGAGGGCCTGTTCCTAGCCACGGCAGAGCGCTATCCCGACGCGCTGGCCGCCGCCCCGGCGGTGGTCGCAGAGGGCGGCCGGCTCCTGCTGGCGCCTGGCGCCGGCGAAGTGCATGAGGCGATCCTCGCGGCGGCTGCGTCGCAGTGCCCGCCCAGCGCGGCCACGTTCGGGGGAACCGCCGCCGTCGGCGAGGACGTCATCGAGCAGATTCTGGACCACGTCGTCGCCGCCTGCTGATGCTGCACCGACCCGTCGGCGCACAGATCGCCCTCATCGCCTGAGGCGCTCGACGGCCCCGGCGAGCGCTGCGTGAAGGCGCGAGCCTTGACACTCGTGTCGGGTTCCGATCAGATCGCTGGACTCGACAGCTGGTGGTGACGCCGATGGAGCCCGTTCGGGGTGCCAGTGAACGCGGGAACGCACACGTCGCTGCGGAACGTGGCCAAGGCGATCGCCGTCGCCGCGCTGATGCTCGCCGCGGCGGGCTGCCCGGCCGCGACGCCGGAGCCTGCCATCGACGCCGCGGAGCCCTCGACGCCGGCGCCATCAGAAGCCGCGGAGCCCTCGACGCCGGCGCCATCAGAAGCAGTGCCCTCGGACGTGACGCCGTCGCTCGGGTCGGGTCCGATGCTTAGCCCCGCGCCGCAGCACGTGGAGTGGAGCGGAACCGACATCCCCGTGGAAGGCCGGCAGGTGCGCGTGCTCACCGACGCCGGCGTCAGTCAGGCCGCCGTCGACCTCGTCATCGGCGTCCTGGAGCGCGCAGGCGCCGCGCACGTCGAAGTCGCCGACGCCGACGTCGAAATCGCCGACGCCGACGCCGGCGCAGGCGCAGGCGAGGCAGGCAGCGCTTCGGCAGACGCAGACTCGGAGCTGCTCACCGTGCGGCTCGGCCTGCTGTCGGCGGCCGGCATGGCAGACGAGCTGAGCCGCCTGGGCCTCGCGCCGCCCGGCGAGCTGCCCCCAGAGGGCTACGCGCTGGCCGTGGGCGGCGCCGAGGCGTCGCGCATCTCGCTTGCGGGCTCCGACGCCGACGGCGCGTACTACGCGGCGCAGACCCTCCGCCAGCTGGTCATCGCGGGCGAGGGGCCCACGCGCATCACCGGCGCGCGCATCGTCGACTTCCCCTCCATGGCGCTGCGCGGGACAATCGAGGGCTTCTTCGGCAGCCCCTGGACGCACGCTGAGCGCATGGACCAGCTGGCGTTCTACGGCGACGTCAAGATGAACACCTACATCTACGCGCCGAAGGACGACCCGTACCATCGCGACCGCTGGCGGGAGCCCTATCCCGCTGACAAGCTCGCAGAGCTCAGCGAGCTGATCGCCCAGGCCGCAGCCCATCACGTCGACTTCACGTTCGCGCTCTCGCCTGGCGTGTCGATCTGCTACTCGTCCGAGGCCGACTACGAGACGCTGGTCGCCAAGCTCCACACGCTGTATGAGGCGGGGGTGCGCGCGTTCTCCATCCCGCTGGACGATCTCGATCTGGATGGCTGGCACTGGGCCTGCGCCGAGGATGCGGCCGCCTACGGCGCCTCTGATGAGCGAACCCACGGGCGCGCCCAAGTCGATCTGCTCAACCGCATCCAGCGCGACTTCCTCAATCCGCTACCAGAGACCAGGCCGCTGCAGATGGTGCCGACGCAGTACGACGACCTGGCCGACACCGCCTACAAGGCCGAACTGCGCTCCGGCGGATGGAACGGCGGGCTGGACGAGCGCATCGTCGTGATGTGGACCGGCACCGACGTCGTCCCCACCGCGATCACCAATGCCGAGGCCGCCACGGCCGCGTCGGCATCGGTGTTCGGCCGCAAGGTGTTCGTGTGGGACAACTATCCGGTAAACGACTACGGCCGGACCACCGGACGGCTGCTGCTGGGCTCTTACCAGCGCCGGGAGGCCGGGCTCTCCGAGCATCTGGTCGGGATCGTCTCCAACCCCATGAACCAGGCCGCGGCGAGCAAAGTGGCGCTGTGGGGCCTCGCCGACTTCACCTGGAACGATCACGCCTACGACCCGGACCGGGCGTGGACGCAGGCTGCGCGCTACCTCGCGGGCGGCGATGAGACGACGGCTGCGGCGCTCCTGGTCTTCTTCGATCTCAGCAGCCTGGCCCCCAGCTGGAGCGCCGAGCCGTGGATCCCGCAGGCCGCTGGCCTTGCGGCCCGCGTCGACGAGTTCTGGGCGCGGTGGCGCAGCGGCGAGCAGCAGGACGCGCTGGAGGGCATGCGCCCGCATGCGGTCGGCCTTGCCGAAGCGCCCGCGACCATCCGATCGGGAGTGCGCGATGAGCTGTTCCTGGCCGACGCCGGGCCTTGGCTCGACGCGACCGCGCTGTGGGGGCAGGCGCTGACGGCCGCGCTGGACGCCGCGGGCGCCCGCACCGGCGGCGACGAAGCAGAGGCTGCCCGGCTGTTCTCGGAATCTGACGCGCTCGCGGAGCAGGCGGCCGCGATCCAGACGATCCCCGGCGAGACGCGCACGGAGGGCCCGGTGCTGGTGGGCGACGGCGTCCTGGACGTGTTCCTCGACGAACTCCTCGTCGAGCTCCGCTGACGTGG
>DATKBU010000363.1:0-2021 GCA_035513815.1 Egibacteraceae bacterium | reverse complement strand
GTCAGGCCCCAGATCCGGTCGAGCCCGTACTCGGCGTAGAGCGGGCTGAAGTCGACCCGGCTCATCGGGCTGCCGTAGCGACCCAGCCCGGCGCCGAGCGGGAAGTAGTCCCTGGCGATCGTGACAGAGGTAACGTAGAGGGCGAGCCGTGGATTGGCGTAGACGAAATCTATGACCCCATCGGTCCGGTCCTCGGTAGGGGTCGGGACGACGACCTCGATGCGGGTGAACTCGTTCAACGTATGCTGCGCGAGCTGCGTAAGGCCGGGCAGGAACACGATGACTAGTACGAGCGCCGCGATCGCCACCGGCGCCCACAGCCGAAACAGCGCGCGACGCGTGATACCCATCCTCAACTGGGCGACGAGACCGCCGATCAGCGCGATCGCCACGCCGACGATTGCTCGGCGGCGACCCGACAGGAACACGCCGACGCCGAACAGGAGCCCGCCGATCAGCAGCCAGAGTCGGCGGTAGACCACGTAGTAGGCGAAGAGGAACAGGCCCACGAACGCGGCGAACCACGAGAAGAGGACCGGGAAGCGGAGGATCGACGTCAGGCCCGGGAGCTGGCCGCGCACGTCGACATTGGCCCCCAGGTTGAGGGCCTCGCGGAACCCCGGCCCGAGGACAAGCTCGACGCCACCCACGGCGAGCACGACGACGCCGACGGCGAGCACCGAGACTGTGAACTGGCGGACGTCGGAGGCGGTGAACTCGTGCCAGATGACGACGTACAGGAACGCGATTCCCTTGACTAGCAGCAGCAGCGCGACGAGCCACACCGCGGCAGGTACGCCGTTGACGAGGCTGGCCAGCACGGCCAGGACGACGACCGTAGCCACGGCACCGTCGCGCACCGGCTCGATCAGCCCGCGCCGCCACGGCCGGATCCGCCAGGCAGCGATGAGCACGAGGCCGGGGATGACGGCCTCGTCGATCTGTGCAATGCCGGGACCAAGCCAGCGGTCGAGCGTCTGGTAGAAGAGCACGAACACGGCGAATACGAGGAGGGTGGGCTTAGGCAGCCGGATGAAGGCGAGCAGCAGGAACGTCGAGCCCACGGCCAGGTTCGCCGCGCCGCGCCATGCCTCCGGGGCGACCAGGCTGGTCAGCGTGATCAGAGCCACCAGCAGACCGCCGACCAGGAGCGGCACCAGCGGGTGCGTTTCCGGCAGTCGGCTGGCGAGTGCGCCCGACGGCTTCCCGGCGATCGCCTGCTCAGTCACGCGCCCGATGATCGCAGAAGGCGATCAGCTCGCCGCCGTGCGGTCGGAATCACGCCGCTGCGCGGCCAGTCGGGTGATCAGCTCCTCGTAGCCGCCGATCACGCGCGCCGGGCTGTAGCGTTCGCTCGTCCTTCGCGCCTCTGCCCGCAGCCGATCGGCCAGCCCCGGCTCGGCCAGGATGCGCCCGATCGCCGCGGCCAGCGCGTCCGCCCGTCAGCCGTCCTCCGGGGTGACGCTCGCGTAGCGTGGCCGGATCCTGGCCACCGCCCAGCGAATGAGCAACGAGCCGGGCACAGGAGGGAAGTGCATCAGCGTGCGGCGGTGCGCCTCCAGGCCGCGCACGATCGTGCCCAACCGGAGCCGGTGCGCGTAGTAGATCAGCGTTCGCTGCCAGCGCGTCAGCTGGGCGCGCGGCGGCAGGCGGAACTCGCCGCCTTCGGCCCGGGCGAACTGTCGCACCAATTCGAGGCTCGAGCGCGACAGCGCACTCTCGCCGTGGAGATGAATGACTGCCGTCGCGGCGCGCTTCCTGGTGGCAAAGCTGCCACGCGGAATTCCGGCTTCCTCGGCGATGCGGCGCGGGATGGGCTGGTCGTAGCGACCGCCGACCGACCAGCGGGCCATCTCCGGCCCGCGGGCGACGGCCTGCAGGCTCGGCTGTTCGGTCATGCCGAAGACGGCGATGGGCACGTGGACGGAGTCAAGGCGCAGACGGAACTCGGTCATCGAGCAGCCCGACAAGTCCTTGCGGAACAGGTCGCGGCGCTCGACGCGGCCCTTGCGCCACATTGC
>DATKBU010000362.1:0-4419 GCA_035513815.1 Egibacteraceae bacterium | reverse complement strand
ACCGGCCAGACCGCCGACCTCGTGTTCCTGGACCTCCAGGGTCGGGTGGCCAAACTGCTGGTCGGACTGGCCGAGACCCACGGCCGGCCGGGCGAGGACGGCATCGAGCTTGACCTCAAGCTGACGCAGTCCGAGGTCGGCGCGATGGTCGGCGGATCGCGGCAGAGCGTCAACCAGATCCTGCAGTCCTTCGAGCACCGCGGCTATTTGGAGCGTCGCGGGCGCGACGTCGTCGTGAAGGACCTCGATACGCTCCGCCGTCATTCGCGCTCTCCGGGCGCCTGAGGGCAGGCGGCCGATCGCCGGCCGCGAGTCGCTACGGCGCGCGTGCGGAGTGCGTGATCGGCTCGTGCGCGGAATCGTCGACCGGCGGAATCGGCGACCGCACACCGGCCGCGTAGCCCATCACTGCCGGGACGAGCAACGCGGCGTACAGGATCGAGCCTGCCCAGCCCCGCCACGTGGGCAACGTTTCGCTGAACAGCGACGCCCCGACGCCGACCGCCGCCGCGATGGCAAGGCCGGCGAAGATCAGGCGCACGCCCCTGCCGAGGATGACCAGGACCGCGGCTGCCGCCGCGACCAGAGCTGCCGCCATCCAGACAGGCCCGCCGGGGCTCCGGCCGAACATGAGAAAGGCCACGGCGACCGCCACCGCGACGACGAGCGCCCGCAGCGCCCAGTGCAGGCGACGGCGAGAAAGGGCGAGTCCGCCCAGGATGATCGTCGGCACCACGGCGGTGCCGGCCCCGACGCCCAGCAGGATCGCTGACGCGCCCGCGGTGCCGCGCGCCATGCCGCCGGCCCATCGGCCCCAGCGGTTGCGCCGGGCGCCCACCGCAAGGCCGAGCAGTAAGCCGATGATGGTCGCCGCCAGCAGAATGAAGCCGGTGCCCGACCAGCTGAACTCCGGGCGGGTCGAGATGAAGCGCATCCACGCGCGCGCCGCGATCCCCCATGCGAGCCCGCAGCCCGCGCCCTGCAGCGCCCAGACGGCGGTGCTCCGCGCCCGGCGCTCGTCGGGAGCGGGCCTGGAGCGTCCAGCGCCAGGCCTCGCCGGTTCTGCGCCGATGATGGCCCCCTTTGGGCGACTGCGGACAGCACACACTGTCGGGGACGCGGCACGTGGCGGCAAGGCCCCCGGCCAAGCTCGGTGCGCGGCGTCAGCGGCGAGCCTCTCCGACCGCCGCGGCAGCCGTAGGCTTGCCGTGACTCGCAGTCTCGCCAGGAGGGAGTGGATCGTGCGCACCGGCCTCGACGACTGGCTTCCGACGGCCTGCGTGCGGACCCGGCACGAGCGCGTCGTCGACTGCTCACCGCACGACGCAATCGCGACCGCGCTGCAGCTGCCGGTGGCGCCCGATTGGATCGTCCGGGCGCTGTTCCGCATCCGCGGGTTCGGGGCGGGCGCTGAGCCCCTCGCCCAATTCACGTCGAGCAACGGGTTCATCGTCTTAGAGCAGACTCCGACGGCGCATGTGTTCGGGATCGCCGGTCGGCTGCTCGGCGGTCGCCGCCTTGCGCACGATCCGCAGAGCTGGCGGTCGTGGAGCGCCCCGGGCGTGAAGATCGCTGCCGAGTTCCGGGCGAGCGTCACGGGCGCCGGCCAGTCGCTGCTGACCACGGAAACGCGCGTCCACGCCCTCGATCCTGTCAGCCATGCTGTGTTTCATCTGTACTGGCTGCTGGTGGGACCGTTCTCCCGGCTCATCCGGCGCCGCTGGCTGCGCGCGATCGCGGCGCACCATGGCCGACAGCGCACCGCCAGTCGCAAGGAGGAGATCACGATCAGCCGCTGGATCACCGGCGATTCCGCCCCCGGCGTGCAATTGCGCGAGGTGGCTGACGACGATGTCGCGGTCTTCTACGCCCATCAGCGCGAGGCCGAGGGGAACCGGATGGCGGGCTTCGGCGCGCGCGATCAAGACGCGCACTTTGCGCACTGGCGCAAGATCATGGCCGATGACTCGGTGGTGAAGCGGACGATCGTGTTGGACGGGCAGGTCGTCGGCAACATCGTGAGCTTCCCGCAGGACGGCCAGCGGCAGATCGGCTACTGGATCGGCCAGGAGCACTGGGGGAAAGGGATCGCCACCCAGGCCCTATCGCTGTTCGTCGGCCACGTCGTCGAGCCCCCGCTGCTCGCCCATGTCGCAGCGCACAACATCGGCTCCATCCGGGTGCTGGAGAAGTGCGGCTTCGTGCAGACCGGCGAGCAGGCTGCAGATCACGAGGACGTCGGCGAGCTGGTCTTCACGTTCGAGCCGAATCGGTCGTAGGAGCGGGAGACGGTCACGCGAGAGGGGTCGCCGGCTCGGCGAAGCGGAACCGGGCGCCGCGCCGCCAGGCGTCGAGCTCCGCATGCGGCTGGCCGCGATGGCGCACTGAGCCGAGCAGCCCGATCAGCGGATGCGCGCCCTCGGCGGCAACCGTCGCGGGAATGTCGACCCCATCCACCGGCTCTGCGGAGAAGGGCGCGGCGACGCGCGGGCCGAACAGCACAAGATTGCGGGTGCCCGGCAGCGCCGCGCTGGGAACTTCGATGATTGCCGGGCCGTCCCCGGCAAGGCAGCGCGCGCCGAGGCCCTGACACGCGGCGTGGTCGTCACCGACCAGGTCGTCCGGGTCAAGGCGATGACGGGAGGCGTCGGAGAACCCGACGACGGCTGGGTCGACGTCGAATCGCGCCACCCACAGCCGCAGCCGAAGGTGGCCCAGCCGCTCAGGGCTGTCGATCCCGTGCGCGCGCAGATGCTCCGCCCATGGCGTCAGCGGATGCAGGCACCAGTACTGGACGGGTCCCGCGCCGTCAGCGTTGAATCGGCCCTCGGACCGATTGGGGTTGACCCACAGTGGCGTGTCCCAGGCGGCGAGCCGCCAGGCGTGCAGAATCGGCACTCACGCTGCCCGCGTCGAGCGCATCGACGCCGCGAGCCGGCGCAACAGGGTGATCTGGTCGGCTCGGCCGAGGAGCGACGCCGGCGCAGCACCGTCGAGCGCGGGATGCCCGGTGGCCAGCCACGCCACCACACCCGGGCCGGTCAGGGCGTGGCGGAGGTGGCTCACCAGCCGAGCGAGCACCCGCACCCGCTGCGCGTCCTCCCCGCGGGGCGCGGCGGCGTCCGTCTTCGATACCCAGCGCTGGTACTGGCGCAGACTGACGCCCAGCAGTCCGGCGATGTCGGCCTGGGCCGAGTCGAGCGCGTCGTCGATCCATCCAGCGACGTCCTTGACGGGACGCGCGTCGGACACCGCGCCGTCTTCCCGAATGTCGCGAAGCGCCTGGCGCACTTGCTCGACTGCCACCCGCACGCGCCGGCGGCGCTGATCTCCCGCGGGGCTCTCAAACGCCCGCCAGGCGGCCAGCAGCCCGCTGTCCAGCGCCATGACGAGATAAGGGTCGAGCGTCTCCAGCTCGCTCTCGGTGGATGACTCCCGGGCCTCGGTGACGCGACCGATAGCGCGCCGAACCTCGCCGGGAACCCTGCGCTGGACGGCCAGACGATCGCTTGCCTGCTGGGTCGCCTCGTACAGCTCGTCGAGTTGCTTGACCAGCATCGCGCCTCCAGTCGTTGGAACGTCATATTACTACGACGTTTCTACGACAGCCAGAGGCCGCATAGGCCGCAGCTGATCAATCCAGGGCTGAGGGAGGGCTGGCGACGCCCGGGCCTAGCTCGTCGAGGCGCGCCAGCAGCCTACCGGGGAGCTGAATGTTGGCGCCGCGCTGTATCGCGCGATCCTGCAGGTTCCGGTCCGCGGTCACGACGCTCACCGGTCGGGGCAGCTCGTCGAGCAGCTCGATAATGCGATCATCCGCCGCATCGCGTCCGCCGGCCGCGTAGCGGATCTCCAAAGGGCCATGCGCCCCCTCCCCGAGGCCGTCGACAGGGCGGCCGTCGACGACCATCATCACCGGCCGCCCGTCGTGGTCGGCCAGTCGCCTCAGCCGCTCGGCCAGCGACCGGATCGCCGCCGGGCGGTCGCGCCACCATCCATCGGGGCGCGAGCCGATCACATTCATCGCGTCGATGACCAGCACAGGCCAAGTGTGCCAACCTGTCACAGCGGAGGCTGCCGACGCCCATCGGAGAAGCGGAAATGGGATTCCTTGATCCAGCGGTCAGCGACTACCTGACCGAGCTGGCCGCGCACCAGCGTGCGGACGCGACTCTGGACGATATGGAGAGCCGCGCGCGAGAGCATGGCTTCCCCATCGTGGGCCGAGCCGTCGGCGTGTTCCTCGAGCTCATCGTCCGATCCCTTGGAGCGCAGCGAGTGATGGAGCTGGGATCCGGCTACGGATACTCGGCCTACTGGTTCGCCAGGGCGGTCGGCGCGACAGGGCACGTCATCTGCACCGACGGCGACGCCCGCAACGCCCAGCTGGCGGAGCGCTATCTGACCGCAGCCGACCTA
>DATKBU010000361.1:0-5859 GCA_035513815.1 Egibacteraceae bacterium | reverse complement strand
CTCCTGCGCGTCGTCGAGCACCAGCCCTAGCGCCCGGGACAAGCCCGGCTGCGCGGTCGCCCCCTGCGCAGACGGCAGGGTGCGCCGGGCGGTGTCGTCAACCGCCTGGCGCAGCGCTGCGGGATCGGCGCCGAGGCGGCCTAGCACAGGGAACACGACGCCCTCGGAGTCGGCCAGGAGCGCGTGCAGCAGATGCAGCGGCACAACCTCGGGCTGGCCGTTGCGGTTGGCCAAGCTTACCGCGGCCTGGAGCGCCTCCTGGGCCTTCACAGTGAAGCGGTTGATGTCCATGTCCCCTCCCGGGTGCTGTCGTGATCCTTCAGCGCCGACGGCGCACAGCGCCGGGGTGGCGCTCGACGGCAGATCCCGGCGGGCGGTACAGGACTATCTCCGACCCGGCGCTGCGGCGCGCCTCGGCCAGTGCCCGGCGGGTCTCGGAGCGGATGTGCTCGACATGGTCGCGGGCGCGCTCCAAGCGCGATTCGAGCGTCTCGATCTGCTCTTGCATCGCCAAGATGCGCAGCACGCCGGCGAGGTTGACGCCCTCTTGCTGGGTGAGGTCCTGGATGAGGCGAACCCGGTGCACGTCGCGCTCGGAGTAGCGGCGTGTGCCGCCGGCGGTCCGCGCGGGCTTGATCAGACCCTTGCGCTCATAGGTGCGCAGCGTCTGCGGATGCACGCCCGCGAGCTCAGCGGCCACCGAGATGATGTAGACAGCGTCTGCGGCCACCCTTGCTACACCTCCAGATCGGCGCGCACCGCGCCGTCCTGCGTCGCCTGAAAGTCCTCCAGGAGCTTGCGCTGCGTCTTGGTGAGCTTGCGGGGCACGGCCACGTCGACGGTGACGAGCAGGTCGCCGTGACCGCCCTTCGCCTTGGGGGCGCCGCGGCCCTTGACGCGGAAGGTGCGCCCGGTCTGCGTGCCCGGCGGGATCTTCAGCGTCACCGGCTCATCCATCGTGGGCACGGTGATCCTCGCGCCCAGCGCCGCCTCGGCGAAGGTGATCGGGACCTTGAGCGTCAAGTCATCGCCCCGCCGGCCGAGACGCGGATGCGGGGCGACGCGGACGTTGACGTACAGATCGCCGGGCGGCCCGCCGTTCGCCCCGACCTGCCCCTTGCCGGACAGCCTGATGCGCGCGCCATCCTTCACCCCGGCCGGGATGCGCGCGCGAATCTCGCGCCGACGAGTCTCCACCCCCGAGCCGCCGCAGGTCGGGCAGGGGTTGGGGATCTGCACGCCGCGCCCGCCGCAGTTGGCGCAGGGCTCGGAGAAGGCGAACAGGCCCTGGTCCCGCACGACCGCGCCAGTCCCGCCGCACACCGGGCAGGTCAGAATTTCGGTGCCCGGCGCCGCTCCCCTGCCATGGCAGGTCGAGCAGGTGGCGGGCCCCCGAATCGCCAGCGTGGTCGTCACCCCGCTCATGGCGTCCTCGAACGACAGATTGACCTCGGCCTCGGCGTCCCGGCCCTTCCTCGGACCGCGGCCGGGCGCGGCTGCGCCCCCAGCGCCGCCCCGTGCGGCGGCCTGCCCGAACAGCCCGCCGAGAAGGTCACCGAGGTCGAAGGTCTGGGCACCCGGACCGAAGCCGCCCCCTCCGGCAGGGCCGCCCCCGCCGCCCGGGAAGCCGCCGCCCGGCGCGCCGGCGAACGCGCCTGAGGACAGCAGCTCGCGAACCTGGTCGTACTCCTTGCGCTTCTCGGCGTTGGACAGCACCGCGTGCGCCTCGCTGACATCCTTGAAGCGCGTCTCCGCCTCCGGGTCGTCCGGCCGGGCGTCGGGATGCAGCTCGCGCGCGAGCTTGCGATAGGCCTTCGCGATGTCCGCCTGCGTGGCCGTCTTCGGCACGCCGAGGACGCCGTAGTAGTCCTTCTCGAAGTAGTCGCGCTGGGCCATCGGGCTGCCTCGACCCCCTCGCCCTACTTGGCGACCTTGACCGACGCGGGTCGCAGGGTTCGCCCCTTGTAGCGGTAGCCGGTGCGCAGAACCTCCACGACCGTCGGCTCGTCGACTCCGTGCCCCAGCGCGTCCTCTGCGTCGACCTGCAGCATCGCCTCATGCTCCTCAGGATCGAACGGCCGGCCCTCACCGGGAATCTCCTCAAGACCCGCGGCGCGCAGGCGGCTGAGCAGCTGCTCATGCACCATCACCACGCCCTTGGCCAGCCCTTCGTCCTCGGAGCGCTGCGCAGCGGTCATGGCCAGCTCGAAGCTGTCGAGCACGTCGAGCAGGCCGGAGATGAGCTGCTCGTTGGCGCGCGCGAGCAGCTCCGTGCGCTCGCGGATGGTGCGCTTGCGGAAGTTCTCGAACTCCGCGCGCTCCCGGCGCAGTGCGTCCAGGTACTCGTCGCGCTCCCGCTGCGCCTCGGCCACTGGGTCAACCGCGGGCGGCTGCACATCGGCGCCGGCGACCTGCGCCTCGTTCTCCACCGCCTGGACATCAGCGTCGAGCTGCGGATCGGCGTCACCAGCGTCGGAGCGCGGCGCCGTCTGGTCGGACAGCGTCGCGTCGGGTTCGATGCGCGGCTCTCGCGGGTTCTGCGAGGAGGCCATGGCCTACGCGGCTCCCTGGTCGTCGCCCTCGTCGACGACCTCGGCGTCGACAATGTCCTCATCCGAGTCGGCCTGCGGTCCGTCGCCCGAGGCGAAGTCGGACGCGGTCTGCTGACCGGCCTGCTCGGAGGCCCCGGCCGCGTACAGCGCCTGGCCGACTTCCTGGCTTGTGCGCATCAGGTCGTCGGTCGAGGTTCGGATCGCGTCGAGATCCTCGCCCTTGAGCGCCTCGCGCACCTTGCCCTGGGCCTCCTCAAGCTGCGCCTTCAGCTCGGCGGAGATCTTGTCGCCGTTGTCGCGGACCAGCTTGTCGGTCTGGTACAGCAGGTTGTCTGCGCTATTTCGCGTCTCGGCCTCCTCCTTGCGGCGGCGGTCCTCCTCCGCGTGCGCCTCGGCGTCGCGGATCATCGTGTCGATGTCCTCCTTGGGCAGCGCCGACTGGCCGCTGATCGTCATCGACTGCTCCTTGCCGGTGCCGCGGTCCTTTGCGGACACATGCACGATGCCGTTGGCATCGATGTCGAACGTGACCTCGATCTGGGGCACGCCGCGGGGAGCCGGGGGGATGTCCACCAGCTGAAACTTGCCCAGCGTCTTGTTGTAGTTGGCCATCTCGCGCTCGCCCTGCAGCACGTGGATCTCGACCTGCGGCTGGTTGTCATCGGCGGTGGTGAACACCTCGGACTTGCGCGTCGGGATCGTCGTGTTGCGCTCGATCAGCCTGGTCATGACCCCGCCCTTGGTCTCGATGCCCAGCGACAGCGGGGTGACGTCGAGCAGCAGGACGTCCTTGACCTCGCCCTTGAGCACCCCGGCCTGCAGCGCCGCGCCGATGGCGACGACCTCGTCGGGGTTCACGCCCTTGTGCGGCTCCTTGCCGCCGGTCAGCTCCTTGACCAGATCCACCACCGCGGGCATGCGCGTCGAGCCGCCGACGAGGATGACGTGGTCGATGTCGGACGTGGAGATGCCCGCATCCTTGATGGCCTCGTGGAATGGCTGCCTGGTGCGCTCGAGCAGATCAGCCGTCATCTGCTGGAACTGGGCGCGGGTCAGGGTCTGCTCCAAGTGCAGCGGTCCCTCGGCGGTGGCCGTGATGAACGGCAGGTTGATCGAGGTCTCCTGCGTGGACGACAGCTCCTTCTTGGCCTTCTCGGCCGCCTCCTTCAGGCGCTGCACGGCCATCTTGTCCTTGGACAGATCCACGCCGTGGTTGTCCTTGAACGACTTGACCAGCCAGTCAATGACCTTCTGGTCCCAGTCGTCGCCGCCCAGCTGGGTGTCGCCGTGGGTGGACTTGACGTCGAACACGCCCTCAGCGATCTCCAGCACCGAGACGTCGAAGGTGCCCCCGCCGAGGTCGAAGACGAGGATGGTCTGCTCCTCGTCCTTGTCCAGACCGTACGCAAGCGCGGCCGCCGTCGGCTCGTTGATGATGCGCAGGACCTCGAGGCCGGCGATCTGGCCCGCCTCTTTGGTCGCCTGGCGCTGGGCGTCGTCGAAGTAGGCCGGCACGGTGATGACCGCCTGCGTGACGTCCTCGCCGAGGTAGGACTCTGCGTCGCGCTTCAGCTTCATCAGGATCCGCGCGCTGATCTCCTGCGCGGTGTAGTTCTTGCCGTCGATGTCGACCTTCCAGTCCGTGCCCATGTGACGCTTGACCGACTGGATCGTGCGCTCAGGGTTCGTGACGGCCTGGCGCTTGGCGACTTCGCCGACGAGCACTTCGCCGGCTTTCGAGAAGCCCACGACGGACGGCGTGACCCGCGAGCCCTCCGCGTTGGCGACCACCGTGGACTCGCCGCCTTCGAGCACCGCCACCACGGAGTTGGTGGTTCCCAGGTCGATGCCAACTGCTCTGGCCATTTGCTCTCACCTCCCCGCCCGCGAGGGCGGTCTGCTCTTCCATACGATTCGGAGTTCAGGGTAGCCGCTGTGGAGTAGGGCGCAACCAATCTGCGTGCTATGCGCTCAAGTTACTTCTGCGCTCATGACTTAGATAAGCAGACAGAGCGATGGATTATTCCGCGAGGAGGCCACCATCAACCTCGAGCCTCCAGCCGGGCCCCACCCCGAGGCGCTCGAAGAATCCCCGATTGGCCTCGATCGCGCTGAGATAGTCCGCGTCTGGCGCGTAACGGGGACATGGATCCGCAAGGCACGGATCCATGTCCATCGTGGCGAGCAGGCGGCCATCGGCGTCGAAGAACGCGATCGACAGCGGCAGCGGCGTGTCCTTCATCCAGAACGAGGGGCGGCCCACCGAGTCGAACAGGAACAGCATCCCCACGTCTGAGGGCAGGTCGCTGCGTCCCATCAGGCCCAGCCGGCGAGCGGCGGGCGTCGCGGCCACGTGCACGGGCATGCGGTGAGCGACGCCGTCAGGCGAGCGCAGTTCGACGACAGTCTGGGAGAACGGCGGCCACGGTGACAGCCGGGGAGATGGGTCCAGCGTCTCCGAGGTCGCCGGCCGGTCCACGACTGGGGGGTCGCTCGGAGCGGAGTCACCGGTCGGGGTCTGACTCGGCGGAGCGCTGGGCGAGGGCGCGTCTGGCGACGGAGCGTCGAGCGGGGGCGCGCTTGGCGGAGCGGCGAGGCTGCTCGGCGGGTCCGACGTCGACGGCTGCGCTGCGCACGAGGCGACGATCACGGCCGCGAGTGCGATCAGCCACCCGGCGATGGCGATCCGCGGCCGGTCCTGCATATCGTGGAGGATAGTGACTCCGGCGCGAGGCGCACGGGCGGGGGAACCCGCGCGCCCGGCCGATAGAGGCGGAAGCTTAAGGCAGCTGCATCTGCGCGTCGTCAGGCAGCGGGAGGAGCACGGCGGCCCGAGGCTCGCTGGTCGCTATCGCGAACGACGATAGCCACAGAGCGGCGACGAGCATCGTGAGGATGACCCGCACGTCGATCTGAATCTCAGCGGCACGCTTGAGCCCAGCGACGAGAAGCGATTGGCTGCTGCTCGCGGTTGCGACGTCGCTTCCCATCATTTCCGTAACCCTCCCGCTCTCCTGTTCTGCCTGACTCTTGCGGTGTCGGCGGGGCGCACGCGGACTTGACGTCCCCCACCCCAGAAACGCCGCGAAAACAGCGAAACTGAGAGACTCTATCGGTGTTAGTGTCTTGCTGTTCGAGTCGTCTGGTGGGCTGGATTTCTTGTGGTGGGCTCGGTTTTCGCCCCGCTGAGACCTCCCAGCCCGGCGGTCACCCGCTCATCACCCCAGGTGCTCGCGTTCGGCGAGAACCTCGTCGATTGCGCGCCGGGCGATGCCCGCCAGTGTCGGATTGGAGTGCAGGTAGTAGG
>DATKBU010000360.1:0-5710 GCA_035513815.1 Egibacteraceae bacterium | reverse complement strand
CGAGGCGGTCGATCAGCTCTCCGCGGCTGACCAGGTACTTGTCTTCGGTGGGCAGCGTCAGTGTCCAGCCGAGCGCCATGCCGCGCGGGATGATCGAGACCTTGTGCACCGGGTCGGCGTGCGGCAGCGCGTGGCCGACGATGGTGTGCCCGCCCTCGTGGTAGGCGATGACGCGCTTCTCGAGCTCGCCCATCAGGCGGGTCTTGCGCTCCGGGCCTCCGATGACGCGGTCGATTGCCTCCTCGAGGCTGCTCATCGAGATCTCGTTGCTGCCGCGGCGCGCGCTCATCAGCGCCGCTTCGTTGACCAGGTTGGCCAGGTCCGCGCCGGTGAACCCCGGAGTGCGGCGGCCGATCACGTCCAGGTCGGCGTCGTCGGCGAGCGGCTTGCCGCGGCTGTGGACCCGCAGAATCGCTTGGCGGCCGACGAGGTCCGGACGGTCGACGACGATCTGGCGGTCGAATCGGCCCGGACGCAGCAGCGCCGGGTCCAGGATGTCGGGGCGGTTGGTCGCGGCGATCAGGATCACGCCGGTCTTGACATCGAAGCCGTCCATTTCCACCAGCAGCTGGTTGAGCGTCTGCTCGCGCTCGTCGTGGCCACCGCCCATGCCCGCGCCGCGATGGCGGCCGACCGCATCGATCTCGTCCATGAAGATGATGGCGGGCGCGTTGGCCTTCGCCTGCTCGAACAGGTCGCGCACGCGGCTGGCGCCCACTCCGACGAACATCTCCACGAAGTCAGATCCGGAGATCGAGAAGAACGGGACCCCCGCCTCTCCGGCGACGGCGCGCGCCAGCAAGGTCTTGCCGGTGCCCGGCGGCCCGAACAGCAGCGCGCCCTTGGGGATCTTCGCGCCCATCGCCTGGAATTTGGCGGGGTTCTCGAGGAAGTCCTTGATCTCACGCAGCTCCTCGACCGCCTCGTCGGCGCCGGCGACATCGGCGAAGGTGACCTTCGGCGCATCCTTGTTGATGACCTTCGCCTTGGACTTGCCGAAGCTCATCACCCGGTTGCCGCCGCCCTGCATATGCGTCATCACGAAGAAGAACAGGCCGAAGATCAGCAGGAACGGCAAAACGTTCAGCAGCAAAGCGACGAATACGTTGCTGGACTGCGTGTTGATCTCGACCTGCTGGATGTCGCCGGCGCGCCGTGCCTTCGCCAGCGCCTCGCCCAGCTCGTCGCCGCTCACCTGCGGGTTGTAGTAGGTGACGTAGCGCTCGCTCGATGACAGCTCGCCCTCCACGCGGTTGTCGCGTGAGAAGTCCTCGTAGGTGGCGATCTCGCCGGCCTCGAGCGTTGTCATGAATTCGCTGAAGCTCAGCGGCTTGGGGTCCGCGTCTGACGTGACGGTGTTGAGGATCGCGAACGACGCCACCAGCAGGAGGGTGACGAAGACAAACGGGCCGCGCAGCAGACGCTGGAATCTCATCTGTGGACCTTCAGCCGCTCGCGCGGCATCGCTGACTCGGTTGCAGCCCAGCCGGCCGCGCCGACTTCACTGCAGTCCGTGCTCATCGTAGCACCGAGGCGTTTGCGGCGACTTGACCGCGCGGACGGCGCCCGCACGGCGATCAGGACCCGAGGTAGGCCTCTGGCCGAAGCGTCCCGACGTAGGGCAGGTTTCGATAGCGCTCCGCGTAGTCCAGGCCGTAGCCGACGACGAACACGTTCGGGACGCTGAACCCCCGGTAGCGCAGCGGGATGTCGTTGCGGGCCTCATCGGACTTGACCAGCAGCGACATCACCTCAAGCGATGCAGGCCCTCGAGCTCGCAGGTTGCGCAGCAGATAGCTGAGCGTCAGGCCGGAGTCGATGATGTCCTCCACCAGAACCACGTGGCGCCCGGCGATGTCGCGGTCAAGGTCCTTCAAGATGCGCACCACGCCCGACGTCTGGGTCGCGGACCCGTAGCTGGCCACAGCCATGAAGTCGAACTCGGCCGGAATGGTGACATAGCGCGCCAGGTCAGCCATCACGATGAACGCGCCCTTGAGCACGCCCACCAGCAGGACGTCGGCGCCTTCGTAGTCGTGATCGATCTCCTTGGCGATCTCGCGCACACGATCCTGAATCTGCTCGGAGGTCAGAAGAACTTCCTCGATGTCTTCATGGAGCTCAGCCACCGGCCCTGCCCTCCGTCACGGTGTCGACGCCTCTGCCCGCTGAGCGTAGACGGACTCGCTCGGGGCGACCCATAGCCGGACCCGATCTCCGGCCGCCTCGGTTGCGGAGGGGTCCCCGGAGCGCAGCGCGAGGCCCGGAACCCATAGCGGCTCATCATCACAATCGGTGATGACCGGCACGAGATCCCGCGCCGCTCGCGGCACGCCCGCATCGACGAACACATCCTGAAGCTTGCGGCTCCCCGCAGGCAGGCGGATCCGGTCGGCCCGGCGGCGCGCGCGGACTCGCAGCGGCTCGCCGGCGGCGGGCAGCAGCGCCCACGCGGGCCCGCGGGCCCCCGGAGACAGGATCCCCAACGGTCCAGGCGGCGCCAGGTGCGCAGGCGCTTGGCGGCGGAGCCAGGCATCTGTCCGGAGTGCGCTCCCGGCGGCGGGCATGTCCAATCGCTGCTGGAACCCGGGCGCCTCGCACCGGTCCGCATGCAGTGCCAGGCCGATCTCCGGCAGTTCTGTGACGCCGGGAACACTGACGTAGCGCGGCGCCAGCTCGGGCGTCCCGGCGCCGAGCACGGCAAGCCATCCTCCTCCGGCAGTCACCCAGGCCCCTCCCGGCGCGTGCAGCGATTGGCCTGCGCTCAGCGACAGGATTCCGGCGACCGCATCCGCGGTGGTCTGATCCGATCCGCCGCGCACGCGCCGAAGCAGCAGGCGCACCACGCGCGCCTGAAGTGCCCGGGGCAGGACCGCGAGTGAATCGCTGGCCACCGCCGCGACCGGGCCCCAGACGACGATCATCCCTCGCGCGTGCCCGACAGCCAGCGCATCCAGGGCGTCTGCGTCATCGCGCGCCAGATCCGCCAGACGAGTCAGCACCGCGACCGGGTCGCCCGGACCGCCTGCGAGCGCGGCAAGGGCGGGAAGGACGTCATGGCGCGCCCGCGCCCGTCGCTGCTGGGGGTCGCGATTGGTCGGATCGCTGACCGCGTCCAGCCCTTCGCCTGCGACGAACGCCCGCACATCCTCCCTGCGCACACGCAGGAGCGGGCGCAGGATGCGCAGCCCATGCTCCCCGAGGACCTCTGCGCCTGCCTCCGGGTCAGCCACATCGCTGGCGGCGCGCACCGGGGCCATCCCCGACAGCCCCCGCAGACCGCTTCCGCGCACAAGATTGAGCAGCACCGTCTCCGCCTGGTCGTCGGCCGTATGGCCCACGAGCACCCACTGGGCGCCTTCGGCCTGCGCGATATCAGCGAGTGCGGCGTAGCGCGCGTCCCGCGCGGCTGCCTCGGGCCCGCCCGCAGCGCGGGGATCGATCCGCACGGTGCGCTCGCGATACGGCAGGCTGAGGGCGTGGGCGTGCGCCGTCGCCACCCGCGCGTCCTGCGCGTCGTCGCGCAGACCGTGGCGGACGTGGCCGGCCACCGCGCGCAGATCTGGCCGGGCCTCCGACACCAGGTAGGCCAGCGCGGTGGAATCCGCTCCGCCGGACATCGCCAGAACAGCGCACGACCCCTTCGCAACGCCCGACAGCGATTGGCGAGCGACGTTCACAAGGTCGGCGCGGTCGAGCCCGGCAGGCAGCGCGCCGTAGACCACCGCGGGACTCGAGGCGTCTCCGGCGGCCACCGAGGCCCGCGATCTAGGCGACGGCGCTGATGCGCGCCGCCCAGGCATCCGGATCCTCAAGCTCTGCGGAGGTCGGCACGCTGTCGGGCGACTCCCACACACGGTCGAACAGTTCTCGGCCGTGGCGGTCCACGACTGCCATGATGAACTGCTCGCCGACCCGGTACTGCCGCGCCTTCATTGACAGGCCGAGCGCCTTGCGGATCGCCTCATCGGCGGGGTTGGAGCGTCGGCGGTTGAGCACCTTGCGGACTCGGGCCGGGTCGAGCTGCACACCATGGGCGTCGTGGGCGACCTCGGCCCCCCAGTCCATGACCGCGTTGCCGTGGCCTTCGAGCAGCGACATCAGCGACTGCGCCCTGTGGATGACCGCGACCTGCGCGGGCGTGAGCACGATCTCCAGCACCTGCTGCAGATCCCCGAGGCGGGCAGGATCGCGCAGGCGCTCGACCAGGCGGGCCACCGCCTCCCGCGCGCGGTCCGGATCAAGGCGGACGTCCGAGAGGTACTCGTCGAGCAGTCCGCGCAGATGAGGTCGCAACCAGGGGACTGCCTCGAACTGGAGGCGGTGCGCCATCTCGTGCAGGCAGACGCCGAGGCGGAACTCCGCGGGCGTCACATCCGAGCCGGGGAGGAGCCTGCGCTCCACCTCGAGCAGGTTGGGGCCCACGATCGTGAGCCGCCCCGGCGTGGCGTCCTGGGGCAACAGGGCCTCGTACTGGCCGAGCACCTTCGTGGCCAGGTACCCGAAGACGACGCCGAGCTGCAAACCGAGCACGCGGCGCGCCAGGCTCTGCGACAGCTCGCTGCGGCGAATGAGCTGCTCGGCCACCGGCGCGGTGATCCAGTCAAGGCTCGCGAGGTTGTCGCGGATCCAGGCTCGCCGACCGACGACGCGGACGCGTGCCGGCGCGAGATCGGCGCCTAGTCCTGTGGCTTCGCGAGCCAGCTGGTCCGCGCGCTCAGCTGCCGCCTTGACGTCGGTGCGCAGCGACTGCACCTGGGCGTGAGTCGCATCCTGGGCGCTGGAGGAGGCGATGATCCAGGCCAGTCGGTTGGCGAGATTCCAGTCGGCGAGCGGTCCGGTCACGTCATCCCCGTCTGATCCGATCGACTGACCGTGCGCACGGTCACCTTCGGCGCTTCGTCTTGCCTTCCGCAACGAACCGCGGCTGCCAGAGCAGATAGGCGAACAGCAGCAGCAACGTGGCCAGGAGCCCGACGCCGAGCAGCGGATAGAGGATGAACCGGAAGAACGCAGGAGTCTCGTACTCGGAGGGGCGGAACCCCTGTGAGATCTCACTGCCGCTGCCGACCTCGTCGAATCCGGGCATCTGGTGAGGCGTCGGCCCCCCGTCGGCAGGTGCGTCCTCGATGGCCGCAGCGGCTCCGGCGAGAGCCGCGACCAGGCACACGGCGACGACCAGCGTCAGCATCAGCCGCTTCACTATCGACACCCTCCGTCGCTATCCCGACCGGCTTGCGGTGCAGTCTAGCCGGGGCCTACCCGGGTCACGAACTCGCCGGAGAGATGCGGCGACGGCGAATGCCGTAGTAAGTAAGGAGAAGGGTGACGAGATGAGATGGTGCTCCTGCCCGTCCCGCCTCGGGCAGGAACACCTGACTCTCAGTATGCTTACTGTGAGTAATCTAAGTTGTACCGAACGTGTTGCCGCACGGCGATGCCCAAAAAGGATCAATTCGAGGTAGTTACTTGGTGCCACGAGCACCGCTCAGAACGGGTCACCGGGCTGTGGCCCAAGCTGTTGACCCGGCGGCTATATGCCCGCAGCGCGACGGCGTTCGGCGTCGAGTGCCTCAGTGATCAGGGCAGCCGCCTGCTCGGCGGGGACGTGCTCCCAGATCCGAACGACCCTCCAACCCGCCTCGCGCAGAGCGGCCTCGTCAAGGCGATCCCGCTGAACGTTGCGCTCAAGCTTCGGGCCCCAGTAGTG
>DATKBU010000359.1:0-4049 GCA_035513815.1 Egibacteraceae bacterium | reverse complement strand
CGCGCGGCGCCGGCCGGGTTCGCGGTGGAGGTCGAGGTCGCCATGGCAGCTCCAGTGCGGGCGGACGATCCGGGGCCAGCAATGCGTCGCGGCTGGCCCCGGGTCCGCCCCCCGTCGGCTCAGCTGCTCGCGGTCTCCGGGGGCGGGTACCCCTCGTTGGCCTCGATGTCAGCGTCGATCGTCTCCACGGCTCCGTCCAGCGCCTCCTGGACGTCGCCCCCGTCGATGATCTCCTGGATGGCCTGGTTGAAGGCCGAGGAGATCGTCGGGTACGCCGGATGCGGCGGGCGCGGCACCGAGAACCCCTCCTCGAGCTGGATGCGGAACAGCTCGAGATCCCCGCCGGGGCCGAAGCGCTCCGTGCCCTCGGCGATCGGGGCGCGCGAGGGCAGCGCGCCGCTGGCCTCGGACATGCGCTCCATCTGCTCGGGCTGGAGCGTGAACTCGATGAACGCCCAGGCCGCGTCGGCGTCCGCTTCGCTTGACACGGCCCATTGCCAGGATCCCTGGCCGGTCCGCGTCGCATCGCCGAAGTCGGGCAGCGGCACGACGACGAGGTCGTCGCCGAACGTCTCCGAGTACCGGTTGTACTCCCAGTGGCCGACCATCGACAGCGCTGAGCGCCCCTCGATGAACGCGGCATCGTCCTCGTTGTCGTCGACGTAGCCGTCAGCGTGCCACGCCTGGAAGCGGGTCAGGGCCGCCACGGCCGGCTCGCTGTTGAGGTGCCCGTCGGCGGTGGAGCCGTCGGGCGCAAGCACGTCGGCGCCGGACGACCACACGAACGGTTGGTACAGGTAGGCGTAGTACTCGCCCTGGCCGTAGTTCTTCTTCACGTCCAGCGGGCGCTCCCAGCCTGCGTCGCGCAGGTCGGCGAGGATCTGGTCGAACTCGTCGACGGTCCAGGCCTCGTCGGGATGGGTCGGTATCGATGCGCCGACCTCCTCAAGCGCGGAGCGCGTCGAGTACATCCCGAGGCCGGAGTCGAACATCCCGACGGCCCACATGCGGTCGGCGTAGGTGCCCTGCTCCACGATGGAAGGCAGCAGCTCGTCGCGCAGCTCGTCGGGGATGCAGCTGTCGATGGGCTGCAGGTCGCCGGCCCACGCGTAGTTGAATGCGAACGAGGCGTCGGTGTCGACGACGTCGGGAAGCTCGCCGCCGGCCGCCGCGCCGCGCAGCGACGACGCGTAATCGGCCTCCGGCACCAGCGTCAGGCTCGCCGTGACGTCGTCCTGCGCCGCGTTGAACTCCTCGACGAAGGATTCGACGGCGAGGACCTCGGCCTCGGCGCCCTCATGCCACCAGATCTCGATCTCAGCGCCGTCGGGGATCTCGCCGTCGCAGCCGGCGCTGGCGGCGACGTCGCCGCCCTGGCCTCCGCAGGCCGCTGCGGCCAGCGCGAGCGCGGCCACCAGGACAAGCCAGCGGCTCGTTGCGTGTGATCGTCTCATCTCGAGTCCTTCCAGGATCAGCGGGCGTCTCTCGGCGCCGGCCCGGTCGTCTCGCGCGGGACCACCTCAAGCGGCAGCCGCTGGGCCGCGGGCGGGGACTCCCCGTCGGCGAGCGCGTCGAACAGCAGCTCCCCGGCGATCACCCCGCTGGCCTCCAGCGGCTGGTTCACGGTCGTCAGGCCGACGTAGCCGGCGACCTCGATGTCGTCGAAACCGATGACTGACAGCTCTTGCGGCACGCGGATCCCGCGCTCGCGCGCCGCCTGGAGAACGCCGAGCGCCTGAGTGTCGGACGCGGCGAAGATCGCGGTCGGGGGATCCTCCAGATCGAGCAGCTCCATCGTCAGCCTCGACGCGGTGTCGCGCCCGTGCGGGCCGGTGCGGATCAGCGCCGGATCCGGATGGATGCCGGCGTCGCCCAGCGCGCGGCGATAGCCGTCGCAGCGGCGCGCGCTCGAGGTGAACCCGAACGGGTTCTCAGTGAGGTCCCCGACGAAGGCGATCCGGCGGTGGCCGAGGCCGAGCAGGTGCCGGGTCGCCAGACGACCCCCCTCCACGTCGTCGGTCACCGCGTGGCTGACGCGCGGATGGTCGGAGTCCAGCAGGACCAGCGGCACGCCGGCCTGCTGGAAGGCGTCGATCTCCTTGTCCCGCGGCCGCAGGGACACCGCCACCACGCCGTCCGCCTGATGCTGGACCGCCAGGCTGCGGTAGTACTCGTCGCGCTCCTCGGGGGTCTCGACGGCGAACAGGACCAGGTGGTAGGGCGTGGCGCGCGTGGCCGAGGCGAGCCCGCTCAGGCGCTCAACGGCGGCCGGCTGGGTGAGAAACGGCACGACCACGGCGATCCGCGAGGTGCGGCCGCGCTTCAGCGCCCGCGCACTGGGGTTCGGCAGGTAGTTGAGCTCCTCGACGGCTGCCATCACTTTGCGCCGCGTCGGCTCGGTCACCTGCGGGGAGTGATTGATGGCTCGCGACACGGTGCCCACGCCGACGCCGGCGCGAGCTGCGACGTCGAGGATCGTCACCATTCGCCCAGGCCCCCTGTCCGTCGTCGCTCGGGTGGTGGAAACCTTTCCATGGAATCCTTTCCACACCCTATAGAGCGGCGCCGAAGGATGTCAATAGCGAAGTCGTCCCGCCCGGGGAGGGCGCAGAACGGCGACATCGAGGCGATCGCCGAGCCGGGGGAGCTGCTGGCGACGCCCTAGTGCTTGAGGCCGTGCTTCGCACGCTGCGCCGCGCGCACTGACGACCGCGCGTCGGCCCGAACGTGTCGGTATCCCCTACGGTCTCAACGGGTGGTTGCAACAGCCTCGTTGTACTTCTCTGATGGTGTCATGAAGTCGAGGGTCTTGCGGGGTCGTCCGTTGAGCTCCGCGGCAACGGCGTCGAGGTCGGCTTGGGTATAGGCGTGGAAGTCGACGACCTTGCGCGGGAAGTACTGGCGGAGCAGTCCGTTGGTGTTCTCGTTGCTGCCGCGCTGCCACGGGCTCTTGGGATCGCAGAAGAAGACCTGCACGCCGGTGTCGACGGTGAACTGCGCATGGCGGGCCATCTCCAGACCCTGGTCCCATGTCAGCGACCGGCGCAGCTGCTCCGGCAGTGTCTGGATCTGGCGTGAGAGTGCCTCGGTCACGGTCGCCGAGTCATGATGCGCGAGCTTGATAAGCAGCACGAACCGGGTCGTGCGCTCCACCAGCGTCCCGATCGGTGACATGGCTTTGCCGAACAGCAGGTCGCCTTCCCAGTGGCCGGGCACCGCCCGGTCCTCTGCTTCGGGCGGGCGTTCGGAGATGTGCACCGCGTCGACGATCTTGCCGCCGCCCTTGCCCTTGAGTCCGCGATGCCCGATCGGGCGCCGGACGGTACGTCCGGACCGCAGATGCCGCGTGAGTTCGCGGCGCAGCGCCCCGCGGGACTGCACGAACAGCGATCGGTAGATCGTCTCGTGGGACACGTGCATCTCGGGACGGTCGGGGTACTGACGGGCCAGCCACCCGGCAATCTGTTCGGGTGACCACTTCTTGGCCAGCTTGTACGCCACGATCGCCCGCAGCAATGGATCAGCTGCCAGCTTGGCGGGCTTGGGCCGTTTGGCCCGCTGCCTGGCAGCCTTCTCCGCGCGCAACGCCCGGTATGCGCGGCGGCCGCCGTTGCGGTCGATCTCGCGGCTGATCGTTGATGGCGCCCGGCTCAACCGGCCGGCGATGCACCGCAGCGACTCGCCAGCCGCCAGACCTCGTGAGATCTCTTCGCGCTCGGGCAGCGACAATTGCCGTGGCGACCGACACGGCGGCTTGGGTCGGATGCCCCCGGCGTTGCGGATGAACTCCGCCACAGATGGCGCCGCGAACCCCAGCGCTCGAGCGATCATCGCCGCGCTGTCGCCCTCGCCGTATCGCCGCCACACCTCGGCTTTGTCGGCCTCGGTCATGTTCCTTCCCATGCGCACCTCCACCGTCGACGGATGGATCATCCACCCTCCACTGGCGAGGTGTTGCGCTGACCCGTTGAGACCGCAGGAGATACCCCAGGGCCGGACGGGCTTCAGATAGCCCTCAGGTAGTCCGTCGAGTTCGAGGCCGCTTACCA
>DATKBU010000358.1:0-4474 GCA_035513815.1 Egibacteraceae bacterium | reverse complement strand
GTACAAGCTTCGCACCATGGTCCCGGACGCCGAGAAGCGACTCGCTGGTCTGCATGGCATCAACGAGCACACGGATGGGCCGTTGTTCAAAGCAAGCCCCGACCCGCGGGTCACGCGGATCGGCGGGCTGCTTCGCGCCTCGGGCATCGACGAGCTTCCGCAGCTGGTCAATGTCATCACCGGCACGATGAGCCTGATCGGCCCGCGCCCAGCGCTCGCGGCGGAAGTCGCGCAGTTCGACGACGAGCTGCGCGAGCGCGCCAGCGTCCGCCCCGGCATCACAGGGCTCTGGCAGGTCGAGGCCGGGGACCTTCCGGAGTTCGCGCCCTACCGCCGGCTCGACCTGTACTACGTCGAGAACTGGTCGGTGGGCCTCGACCTCAGCATCCTGTTCGCGACCGCGTGGCTGGTCGCTCTGCGTTCGGCGCGCGCCGTACCGGCGACGCTGCACCGGAGGGCCGTTGGAGAGACGATCGTCCTCGACTGATTTCGGGCTCCCAGCCTGGGTGGCTGCTGCGGTCTGTGGTCGGCGGATTCGCCGGGCTCAGCGCCCATCAGCGAAGCTGCCGTCGTCGTCCCACACGTTGCCGGACACCTCGACGTCGCCGTCGGTCGATAGCAGGCCGTAGCGGAAGTCGCGGCCGAAGCGGTTGCCGCGCACCGCGCAGCCGGTGGGCGGCCCGTGATCGCCTTCGCGGAGGAAGATCGTGTAGTTGCCGCCGTTGAGCCAGTTGCCCTCGATCAGGCAGTCGGTGATGGCGACGAAGTCGGACTTCTGGATGATCGCCGAGTTCGAGGGGTGGCCGTCCGCGGCGATGACGTCGATGTAGTTGCCGCGGATCGTGATGCCGTCCCCGCCGGTCGACTGGAGCCCGTCGATGTGGTTGGCGTCCGCGCCGCGGTCGTCGCGGGTCGGATCGTGGATCCAGTTGTGCTCGTAGAGGCTGCCGGACCCGACCTTGGCTCCGTCGGTGCACCGGCGCAGCTCGGAGTGGCGGACCGTCAGGTGCGGCCCCTGGATGCAGCCGTTGTTGTCCAGCGAGTACTCGCCGTCGATCTCGGCGTATTCGATCACGGTGCCGCTGGTTCCCGCCATGGCGCGAACCGGATAGCGCGCAGACGAGCGCACCCTGGTGTCGCGCACGACCACGTCGTTCGCGTCGATCACCAGCGTGCCGGCGATGTCCAGGCCCTCGACGACCGCGCCGTCCTTTGTCACGACGAGACCACCGGAGGACTGGAGCTGGTCGCTGGGGATGCGCGGGCCGGTGCTGTGCGGACCTGGCCGTCGCGGCTGGGGCTCGGCCAGCAGCGCTTGGAACTCGACCGACACGGCCCCCTGACCTCCGATGACCCTTATGCGGCTGACTCCCTGCCTCTGCGCCAGCCATCGGATCGCCGGCTGGCTCCGATCGGCTTCACGCCCATCGACGAGGAGGAGCACCCCGCCGGTCATCGCCACCGTCGGGCCGGCCGCCAAGCCATCAGGGAAGTCGAGGCCGGTGGCCACATAGACGGTCGCTGGGTCGATCCCGGATGCGACCGCGAGATCCGCGACCTTGGCCGCGGTGTCGAATCGCGTCTCGCCTGCGATGCGCTGGAGGGTCACACCGTCCGAGCGGAGCTGATCGAGTGCGTCGTCGCTGATCGAGGCGGTCCCGCCGACGACCATGAGGCAGTCCAGCCCGAGCTTCTCTATGGCGTTGATCGTCGGCGCAGGCACCTCGCTGTTGACAGTGAGCAGCAGCGGGCGGGCCTGGGCAGCGGCAAGCGCGCCCACCGCGAGCGCATCGGGCCATCCCCGGCTGGGGCTGGCATCCGCGCCCTGCGCGAGATAGCCGCAATCCGGCGAGCCGGCGGTGACGGCGAGCGCGTCAGCGACCAGCGCTGCGGTGTGGAAGCGGGTGGGACCGCCGATTCGGCGCAGGCTCAGCCCGAGAGTGCGGGCGTCCTCTTCGACGCCGCGCCCCAGCGCTGCACGCCCGCCGAGCAGCACGAGCGAGCCCGCGCCCAGTCGGAGCAGCTCCTGTCTGGTCGCTGCGGAGATGTGTGTCGAGCTGCTCAGCAGGATGGGCGCGTCGAGTGCTCGGGCCAGCGTTGCACCCGCCAGGGCATCGGCGTAGTCGTCGGCTCGCGCCAGCACGACGGTGTCCGCCCGCTCGTACGACGAGCGAGATACGGCCGCCGCTGTCGATATCCGGTCTGGACCGGCGATCCGCTCCACGATCGTGGTCGGCTCCACGGATTCGGCGACGGCCGGCGAGGCTCCAAGAGGCGCGAACAGCAATAGCGCCAGCAGCAGCGCTGGAAGGCGATGCATCCGGTTGGCTCCTAACGGTCCACCCTGCGGGTGACACTTTGTTGTTCCTGACCCTTCGGTCTGAGACGTCATGGAACTTGAGCGCGCGGCGCGGACAGCCAGATTTCACGGTTCAATAAAAGTTGGGATGTCCTAGACGAAATGCTCGTCGTAGACACGACAGAATTGAACTCAAGTTCACTTGACGAACGTCTCCCACGCGCGCAAGGTGGGCGGCGTGCTTCCCCGTAAGAATGTGGCAACGCGGCGTGACAGACCTGAAGGCGAACCAGACTTGGGAATCGCTCGTCCCGGTTCCCGAGCCGCGCCTTCAGGAGGGTCGCCTCGCCCGCAGTTCGCTGTGGCGGAGGCTGCCCGACTCGGTGCCGGGGGTCGAGCTCGCGGCAGCAGCTCGTTGCGAGCCAGGCTGATAGCCCTCGACGTCGGTGTGGTCTCAGCCGCGTGGGTCGCGATGCTCGGCCTATGGCCTCGCGGTGGTCTGGAAGCGCCGGCGCTGCCTCCCTTGGCGATTGCGCTCGGCGCAGCAGGCACGCTGGCGGGGATTGTCGCGCAGCGCCTGTACCGCGCGCGCGTGTGCAGCATTCGAGCGGTCGAGATCCAGCGCCTGGGGCGTGCGGCCGTCGTCGGGGGCGGCGCCGCGCTTGTCGGCGGGGCGGCTTCTGGCGCGCCGCCGCGATTTTCCACCATCGCTGCGGCGGCTGGTCTGACGTTTTTCGCGCTCGTCGCTGCGCGCGACGGGTATCGCGCCTGGCTTTCCGACCGCAGACGAGACGGCTGGTACGCCCGGGAGCTCGTGGTGGTCGGCGCGAACGAGGACGCCCTCGAGGTTCGCCGCATGATCCATGAGCATCCGGAGATGGGCTACCGGGTCGTCGGGTTCGTCGGGGCGCATGCCGCTACCCGCGCCATGCAAACGCCTTGGCTCGGCGGCTGCGACGAAGCGGTGGCGGCCGTCCGGCGGACGGGGGCTAGCGGCGCGCTGCTCGTTCCGACCGCGCTGAGCTCTCACCGGCTCAACGACTTGACTAGGGCCATCCTCAAGGCGGGCGGCCACGTGCACATCTCCAGCGGGCTGCGGGGGATCGCTGTGGGACGGCTGCGGCCGCTGCCCCTCGCCCATGAACCGCTGTTCTATGTCGAGCCTTCCACCCCGTCGCGATGGCGCCTCGGCGTGAAGCGAGCGCTCGACCTCATCCTGGCGTGTGTGGCCTTGCCAGTCGCAGTGCCGTTGCTGGTCATGGCTGGGATCGCGATCAAGCTCGAGGATGGCGGGCCGGTTCTGTTTCGCCAGCAGCGGGTCGGTCGCCACGGGCGCCCGTTCACCATGTACAAGCTTCGCACCATGGTTCCGGGCGCCGAGCAGCAGCGTCTCGAGCTGCAGATCGTCAATGAGCGATCCGGCGGGCCTCTCTTCAAGATCACCGCAGATCCGCGGGCGACTCGGGTTGGCCGCCTGCTGCGCGCTTCCGGCCTCGACGAGCTGCCTCAGATCGTCAACGTGCTTGCAGGCACGATGAGCATGGTCGGCCCGCGCCCTGCCTTGCCCGACGAGGTCGCGCAGTTCGACGATGAGCTGCGTGAGCGCACCCGGGTGCGGCCCGGGATCACTGGGCTTTGGCAGGTGGAGGCGCGAGACACGCCCCAGTTCGGGCCGTACCGCCGCCTTGATCTGTTCTACGTGGAGAACTGGTCCGTCGGCCTGGATCTCAGCATCCTCCTGGCGACGGTCGGGGTGGTCGCGAGTCGAACATGGCGGACGCTGCGCGCCGCCCCCTCCCGTGCGGCTGACGGAGGGCCAATTGTCCTCGACTAAGGATTGACATGCTCGAGCGCGTGTCCCAGCAATTCGCCGAGGGCCTCCCACTGGACGCGGGCGTCGAGGTCGCGAACGCAGGTCCTTTGCTTTGCCCGTTGAGCCACAAGATTGTCAGGCCGTATGCTCGTCAGGTTGCACGCTGTTCTGGTCGCTCGTTTCAGTGTGTCAGGGGGGAGCCATGAGGCTCGCGCTATTCGGGGCGGGGGGGTTCATCGGATCTCATCTCGTCGACCATCTGCTGACAGCGGGACATGAAGTGGTCGGGCTTGATCTTGACGATGAGAAGCTGGCGCACCTCAGCCGCGAGCGCTTCACATTCCACCAGGCGGATGTCCGCG
>DATKBU010000357.1:0-8117 GCA_035513815.1 Egibacteraceae bacterium | reverse complement strand
GACCTGCTCGAGGACGCCGCTCTGCTCTCGGCGCACGCCCTGGAGCTGCCCGCCGGCTTCGATCCGCGCGCCGCGAATTCGATCGCTGACCGGGTCAGCGAGATCGCCGGCTGAGCCTCCACCTGGCCCCTTCGTACGGGCCCGCCTGCTAGGAGCGGCCCGCGCCGCGGTGCTACCCTCAACGCATTCATCCCTCGTCGCCGTGGGCGTTGCCATTAGGCGGGGGAGCGCCGCAAGGGCGGCTAAAGGCCGACAGCGTCGCGTCCGACGACTGCCGTGACACAAGGGCTCCGGAGTGATCAGACTCGACAACGTCACGAAGACATACAAGAACAGCGTGGTCGCGCTTCGTGACGTCTCCATGGAGATCCTCAAGGGCGAGTTCGTCTTCCTGGTGGGGGCCTCCGGCTCGGGCAAGAGCACGTTCATCAAGCTGCTGCTCAAGGACGAGGACCCTGATCGCGGCGACATCTTCGTCGCCGGCAAGAAGCTGAATCAGCTCAAGCCGTGGCGCGTGCCGGCGCTGCGCCGCGAGCTGGGGTGCGTGTTCCAGGACTTCAAACTGCTGGACAACAAGACCGTGTTCGAGAACGTGGCGTTCGCGCTCGAGGTCATCGGCCGGCCGCGCAACGTGATCGAGCGCACGGTGCCCGAGGTGCTGGAGCTGGTCGGGCTGGGGCACAAGGCGTCCGCGTACCCCTACGAGCTGTCGGGGGGCGAGCAGCAGCGCGTCTCCGTCGCGCGCGCGTTCGTCAACCGCCCGCGCATTTTGCTGTGCGACGAGCCGACCGGAAACCTCGACCCGACCACCAGCGTCGGCATCATGAAGCTGCTCGACCGGATCAACCGCACCGGCGCCACCGTGGTGATGGCCACCCACGACCAGCACATCGTCGACTCGATGCGCCGGCGTGTGATCGAGCTCCAGGACGGGGTCCTCGTGCGCGATCAGGACCGAGGGATGTACGGCTATGGGGGCTAGATGGCGGTACATGTTCAACGAGGTCGGCCTCGGCCTGCGCCGAAACCTGCTGATGACGCTGGCGACGGTGGTGACGGTGAGCGTCAGCATGGTGCTGCTCGGCATCGGCGGTCTCGTGTGGATTCAGGTCGGTGACGCCAGGGACTATTTCTACGCGCAGGTCGAGGTGTCCATCTGGCTTGAGGACGGCATCTCGCAGTCGCAGCTGACTTCGCTCAATCAGGCGCTCGTTGACAGCCCGGTCGTCGACGCGACCGGGGTCATCTATGAATCCCAGGATGAGGCTTACGAGAAGGCGCTGCAGCTGTGGGAAGGCGATCCCGCGATGCAGGAGATGATCGCGCCGGAGGATCTGCCCGCCTCGTTTCGAGTGAAGCTGACCGATCCTGAGCAGTTCGACGTCATCTACTCGCAGTTCACCGGCTACCCCGGCGTCGAGGAGGTGGCCGACCAGCGCGACATCCTCGGGCGGTTCTTCAGCGTCATGCGGTTTGTTCTGGGCGCCACCGTGATCATCGCCGGCCTTGCGCTGCTCGCCGCAGCCGTTCTGATCTTCAACACCATTCAGATGACCGCGTTCGCCCGCCGCCAGCAGACCGGGATCATGAAGCTGGTCGGCGCGACCAACTGGTACATCCGCCTTCCGTTCATCCTCGAGGGCATCGTCGCCGCCGTCCTCGGGGCGCTGGTGGCCGGGGCGGTGCTCGTCGCACTGGTCGCACAGCTGCGCAGAGCCGTGCGCGACATGGCCTTCATCCCGTTCATCGGCGTCGAGGAGGCGATCACCATCATTCCGGTGCTGGTCCTCGGCGGCGTGCTGCTCGCGTCCATCTCGTCGTTCCTGGCGCTGCGCCGGTTCCTGGCGGTCTGATCGCTTCGATGCGAGACGACGCGAGGCTGCGAAGGGCGGCGCGCGCCGGCGTGACGCTACTGTGCGTCGCCGCCATGCTGCTGCCTGCCGCCGCCGGGGCCGCGACTGATCCTGAAGCCGAGCTTGACGACGTCAACCAGCAGCTGGAGGACGCTCGCCGAGGCCTGGAGACGGTTGAGGGCCAGCTCGCGGTCGGCCTGGCGGATCTGCAGCAGGTCGATGCGAGCCTGACCGTGCTTGACAGCGAGCTGGCGGTGCTGAGCGGGGAGCTGGCCGCGGCGGAGGCTGGCTTGGAGGCGGCCGAGGCGAGCCTCGCGGCGACCACGCAGAAGGTGGTTGCCACGCAGCGGCGGCTGGATGACGCGCGCGGCCGCCTAGCCGATACGCGCGGTCTGCTGAGCAACCGACTGCGCAGCACCTACAAGCGCGGGGGGGTCGGCAAGCTCGCGTTCATGGTGGACTTCGACGACCTCAACGAGCTGACCGCGAGCATGCGCTACATCCAGGCGGCGCTGGACAGCGACCGCGAGCAGATCGATCGCATCTCCGGATTGGAGCGCGAAGTCCTCGCCGAGGCAGCAGCCCTCGCGCAGATCCAAGACCGCGAGATCGCTGAGCGGACCCGGGCGCAGGCCGAGCGCGATCGGATGGACGGCATCGTCGCTCAGCGCGCGGAGGTCCGGGCGCAGGTGGCCGCCGAGGTCCAGTTCCGGGAGAGCCTTGTCGCCCAGATCGAGTCCGACCGGGCGTCGCACCAGGCGCTGGTCGACTCGCTCGAGGCGGAGAGCGCGCAGCTGGAGGCCGAGCTGCGCAGGCTGGCGGAGGAGGCGGCCCGCAGAGCCGCCGAAGCCAACCAGCCTCCCACCGCGCCGGTCGTCGGCACAGGGCAGCTGCAATGGCCTGCGGCGGGATCAGTCACGAGCGGCTTCGGGTGGCGGGTCCATCCCATCTTCGAGACGCGTCGGTTCCATGCCGGGATCGACATTGGCGGGGGGTCGGGAGCGCCGATCTACGCCGCCGAGGATGGAGTGGTGGTGTCGGCCGGGACGCGGGGCGGCTACGGCAACGCGGTCGTCATCGATCACGGCGGGGGTCTGGCCACGCTGTACGCGCACCAGTCCCGTATCGCGGTCTCCGGCGGCCAGAGCGTGGCCCGCGGCCAGATCATCGGCTATATCGGGTCGACCGGATACTCCACGGGCCCGCACCTGCATTTCGAGGTGCGGGTGAACGGCGAGCCTCAGAACCCCCTGGAATACCTCTGAGGACCTCTCGGCGCGGTGAGCACCCTGCCGACGACCGCCTCCGGCGGCGCCGGCGTGGCAGTCTTGCCGCATGATCGCTCGCATCGCCGCCGTGGTGTGGTCGCTGGTCCTCGTCGTGAGCCTGGTGATCGCCTCGTACCTCCTCGGCGCCCGGTCGGCGGGCCAGACGGGCGGGGCCCCCGAGGAGCTGCGACCGGTCGTCCAGCTGTATGAGCGGGTCCGCGGAGGGGCGGTCGATCCACCTGATGACGACGAGCTCGTTCGCGGCGCCGTCGAGGGCATGCTCGGCGTGCTCGATGACCCGTACGCGGCGTTCTACGACGATGAGGAGTTCGCCGGGCTGAACGAGGTGCTCGAAGGGGAGATCTCGGGAGTCGGCGTGCTGATCGAGGAGACCCCTGACGGCATCGAGGTGCTCGGTGTCCTGGACGGCACGCCGGCGCAAGAGGAGGGCATCGAATCTGGTGAGCGCATCGTGGGCGTCGACGGCCGCGATGTGCGAGGCCTGCCGATCGACGCGGTCGCCAACCTCGTGAAGGGAGAAGCGGGCACCGACGTGACGCTTGGGTTGGAGGGCGGTTCCCACGGCGCCCGCGAGCTGACTTTGACGCGGGCGGTGATCCACGTCCCGAATGTCGAGTCGGAGCTTCTCGACGGCTCTGTGGGCCATGTGCGGCTGATCCAGTTCGCCAGGGGGGCCGCGCGCGACACCCGCACGGCGGTTGAGGATCTGCTCGACCAGGGCGCGACCGGCATCGTGCTGGACCTGCGGGACAACCCGGGAGGGCTGCTCGAGGAGGCAGTTGACGTGGCCGGGCTGTTCATCGAGGACGGCACGGTCGTGAGCGTGCAGGGACGAGGTGGCCGGGTCGAGGACATCGAAGCGACCGGCGAGGCGTTCGCCGATCTACCGCTCGTGCTGCTGGTCAACGAATGGTCGGCCAGCGCCAGCGAGATCGTCGCAGGCGCGATCCAGGACTTCGACCGAGCACCGGTCCTCGGGGTCACCACGTTCGGCAAGGGCACGGTTCAGACGGTGCACGACCTCGCCGGCGGAGCGGGGGCGAAGTTCACGACCGCGGAGTACCTGACGCCTTCGGGGGACTCGATCGAGGGCGTCGGCGTGGTTCCCGACAAGACGATCGAGGATCCCGAGGAGCAGTTGGCGGTCGCCCGCCAGGAGCTGCAGGCGCTGGTCGCCGCGGCGCCCGGATAGCCTGCGCCGATGGCTAAGAAGAAGGGCGAGGACGTCATCGCCGTGAACCGCCGCGCGCGCTTCGACTACGAGATCGCCGAGACCGTCGAGGCGGGCATCGTGCTGACCGGCACCGAGGTGAAGTCGCTGCGCGCCGGCAAGGCGTCGCTGGCGGAGGCGTTCGCGACGGTGCGCGGGGGAGAGGCGTGGCTGGTCCAGGCCCACATCCCGGAGTACGAATTCGGCAACCGCGCCAACCATGACCCGGTGCGCCAGCGCAAGCTGCTGCTTCACCGCAAGGAGATCGAGGAGGCGGCTCGGTTCACCCAGGAGCAAGGGCGCACGCTGGTGCCCATGAAGCTGTACTGGCGCGACGGCGTCGCCAAAGTGCTGATCGGTTTCGGCACCGGCAAAGCCACGCATGACAAGCGCGCCGATCTGGCGCGCAAAGATGCTCAGCGTCAGATCCAGCGCGCGCTGCGCGATCGCCAGAAAGGCTGATGCGCGCCGAGTGACCGCGCGTCGCGCCTGTGGCCCTCAGCTCATCCAGTCGTTGAAACCGGCAGAGCAGACGAAGATGATGTTCTACGCCGCGATGTGCGAGCGCCGCGGCCGAAGCCCCTCAGGCGGCCGAGCCGTCGATCATGAGAGGACGGGCGTGGAGCTGCAGGTCTGGCTGTTCGGCGATTTCGGCTACGACGCATTGATCGAGGAGTACCAGGAGGCCAACCCCGACGTCACGGTGGTGACGAAGACCTACGACGCGGACGCGCAGTCCTATCGCGCCTACCACGAGGCGCTCGGCGCAGCGGTCGTCGGGGACAGCTCGCCAGATGTCGTGGCCATCGACGTCGGGTACATCGCGGCGTTCAAGGCGCGGCGGAACAGCTTCCACGATCTGCTCGAACTCGGCGCTCGAGAACTCGAAGGCGACTATCTGGCCTGGAAGTGGCGCCAGGGGCTGATTTCTGACGGCTCGGCCCTGATCGGGCTGAGCACCGACATCGGCCCGATGACGGTCTGCTACCGGCGAGACCTGCTGGGCGTGGCCGAGCTTGCGAGCGACCGCGACGAGCTCGCCGAGCTGTGGGACAGCTGGGAGGCGTTCATCTCGTTCGGACAGCGGTACACGGCCGCGACGGGCAAGGCGTTCCTCAACGCCGGCGCAGTGATCTTCGAAACCGTGGTGAACCAGTCGCTCAAGCGGTACTACGACGTCGACGGCAGGCTCATCTACGACAGCAACCCGAGGGTCAAGCACGCGTGGGATCTCGCGGCCGCGGCGATCGGATCGGGGATCACCGCCGGTGTCCCGCACCTTGGCAGCGCGTGGAGCACCGCGTTGAGTCGCGGCGACTTCGCCGCGGTGCCGTGTCCTGCCTGGATGCGCCCCTTCGTCGAGCACGGCGCGCCGGACACGGCAGGCGACTGGGACATGACGCTGATGCCGAAGCGCGGCGGGAACTGGGGCGGCTCGTTCCTCGCGCTGCCCGCGGGCTCGGACAAGCCGGAGGAGGCGTTCAAGCTCATGTCCTGGCTGCTCGCCCCCGCGCAGCAGCTCAAGGTCTTCCAGACCAACGGCAACTTCCCGTCCACCCCCGCGCTCTACGACAGCCCTGAGATCCAAGGCTTCTCTAGCGCCTTCTTCAATGACGCGCCGATCGGCCAGCTGTACGCAGCCAGCGCCCTTGCCAACATCGAGCCCTTCGACGGGCCCGCGGATGGGCTGATCACCGCCGGCTTCATCGACGCGCTGGGTCGTGTCGAGGCCGGGGCTGAGACGCCTGACCAGGCGTGGGACTCGGCGCTGGCGGGAATCCGGGCGAGGCTGCGGCGTTAGCTGGGCTCGCCCGAGACAACGCCGCGAGGCGCATTTCAGCTGGCGCGGACCGGCGCCGGCCTGGCCACCACGTGCGTCACCGGGACGCTGGCGGCTCTCTCCACCCGGCTGACCAGGTCGGTCCGCAACCACCTGGACGCACCCGGAGGCAGAGTCGACAGAATGATCTCGTCAAACTCCTCCTTGCGCAGGACATCAAGGATTGCGTCCAGAGGACGGTGATCGCCGATCTCCCCGGTCACCTCGACCCCCAGGGCGCTGAAGCGCTCCCGCGCCTTGGCCAATCGCTCAGCAGCCAGGTCGCGGTCGCTGGCGTCGTCATGCACCCAGCCGCTCTTGTCCACGCTTGCCGGGACAAGGACATGCAGAGCGCACGGGCCGTCGGCGACGCGCGTCTCCAGCAGCTCGATCAGATGCTGTCCGCCCAACGTCTGGTTCGCGACTACGAGATAGCGTCGCATGGGACACCTCCCTGCTCGATCTGGATGATCGTGCGCTGACGCTGTCTGATATTTGCATGCCCGCCCAGCGCCCGGCTTACCCCGCCGGGGCGATTGGGTGAGCTTGCTCGCGTACACGCGCCACCCGACAGCGTCGTGCCGCGAGGCGATAATGAGCTATGGACCTGACCCACCGGCTGGCGAGGATCCGGCTGGGCCGGCGCGCGGTGCGCGATCCCTCTCGCATGGCGGTCGCCGCCGCGGGGGCCGCTGCCGTCCTGGTCTGCGCGGCCGCGGGTGGCGTGGTGTGGTTGAGTCTGGGCCAGCTCGGGGACGAGGTGGAGGCCCGGGATCTTGACACGGCGGCGGCCCTGGCGAACGCCCTCGGCCGGCTCCCCGGTGACGAGCGCGCAGCGGCGCTCCCGGCTCCCAGCCCTCCCAGCCCTCGCAGGGCGTTCGCGCTGATCGCCGAGGACGGCTCGGCGAGCCCGCCTGACCTTGGCACCAGCCAGGACGGCGCTCGCTGGCAGCGCTGGGCCGCGCGAGTCGTGCGCGAGGCGGGGCTGGCGCAGCAATTCACCTCCAGAGACCCATCAGGCGCCGAGTGGCGCTACGTGACCGCCTCGATGCCCGACGGCTCGACGGTGCTTCTCGGCCGACCCGGCGGCCTGCAGCCGGCGGTGATCGGTGACGCGCTGCGGGCCGTCCTCGCCGTGCTGCTGGGGGTCGGCCTGCTCGGCGCGATCGCGTGGCCCCTCGTGCGCCAGGGCTCGCGGTAGCGGGCTGGCAGGCGCCGGGTCGAGTAAGAAAGCCGCGATCTCGTGACGGCTCGCTGGAGTTCATTCGTAGAAGACACAGCGGACTGCGGGGGGCCGTCAATGCGTTTTGAACCTTTGTTGATGCGCTGAACGGGAATGTTGACGCTGCGTTGCAAATAGCGCGCCGAAGTCATCGCGCCGGGTCGTCCGGACGGCCGTGACGGTCACGCTGGGCGAATCGCCGCTCGGGCGCCCCTGGCAGCGGCACGAGCCTCCACTCCGCCTGCATCTGAACCGCGCAGCGCAAGCACCGCGGATCCGGCTACCATGGCTGCCTGACAACTGAATCCCGTTTTCGGGGGTGACTGGCTTCGACAGGTGCCGGTCGATCCCGGAAGAGCGAGCCGAGTAGCTCTGGTCATCTCGTAAAACTGCCCAGGGAACCTAATAGGTGCCGAAGACAACTTCGCACTGGCGGCCTAACTAGGTCACCCGTTCGCCCTCACCGCCGCCTGAGGTGAGGGGTCGAGCGTCGCAATCAGGCTCCACCCGTCAGCCACCACCGCACCGCTGACGGGGAAATCTGAGCGGTGTACGGCCGCCGGGCATCTGGTCTCGGGGTGCGGCGGCCCGACAACTCACCGAGACCTACGCTCGTAGCGCTTCCGGAGTCGAGGCATCTGGACCCGGGTTCGATTCCCGGCACCTCCAAGAGCGCTCAGGGATCACTCTGAGCGCTGTTGGAGGTGGCATCGTCGCTTCCGTA
>DATKBU010000356.1:0-5791 GCA_035513815.1 Egibacteraceae bacterium | reverse complement strand
CGCGGCCCGGGCCCGTACCTGCAGCGGCTGTACGAGCTGCTCCGGCTGGCCGACGCCGACTGGGCGGGGATGGCCGATGGGGTCGCGCACACCGGGAGAGCGGGCGACCCGCACGCGACCCTGCTGGACATCGTCGGGCTGCACTCGGGCTCGGTCGAGTTCTCCCAGCGCTACGCCGAGAGCGTCGAGGCGCTGTACAACAAGCTGCGCCTCGGCGGCCTCGGCGGGCTGCTCGCCGCGCTGATCGTCGGCGGGGTCGTGCAGTCCGGCACCGACCTGCTCACGCGTTTCGGCTACGACGGCGAAGAGCCGCCAGATCTTCTGGGCAAGCTGTTCTTCGGCACGCACAACCTGCTGTCAGGCCCGATCGTGGACGACCGGCCGCTGTCGGAGAGCGAGCCGATCCGCGCATACACCGACGACGGCCGCAACTACCTGCAGTGGCTGATAGACGCCGCGGGGACCTCGCTGGACGCCCTCTACGCGCAGCGCGAATTCTCCGACGGCGCGCCCACGGCGCTGCTGTACCTGTTGGCGCGCCATGCATTGCAGCTCGGCTATCACGACACCGGCCTGCGCCTGCGCGACTCCGCGGGCCTGCTGGACGCCGACGCGCTGCGGGCCGCGAAGCGCGAGCCGACTTTCATCCACATCGCCGAGCGCGCGGAGACCAGCGAGAGCCGCTACCACGCGCTGTACACCGCCGAGCCGGCGATCACCGGCAGCCAGGACATGCTGATCGGCGAGTACATCGGCGCGTCGCTTCCCGTCCTGCCCCAGGCCCGGTCGCTGCGCGACCAGACCCGCGCGCTGGAGCGGCTGACCGGCGCCTCCACGGCACGGCTCGAACGGGCGCTTGCCGAGCACATCGACACCTGCAGCTACCGGCTGGACGCGTGGCTCCTGGGACTCGTCCACTACCAGCTGGCCCTGATGCGGGGCCTGCGCCCCAGCGCAGAGTCCGAGCCGCGCCAGGGCATCCACCTGGGCGCCTACGCATGGCTCGAGGATGTCCGCCCGGATCCCAAGGCGCTGACCCCGGCCGATGTCCCCGCCGAGCTGGCTGAGATCTTCACCCCCGCCGGATCCACGCCGCTTGAGCGCGACGGGACGAACCACGGCTGGATCCACGCGCCGTCGCTGAACCACGCGGTCGCCGCCGCGGTGCTGCGCAACGGCTACCTGTCCGACGCCGGCCGCGCCAACCCCGACTCTCTGGCGGTCAACCTCACGTCGGAGCGCGTGCGGACCGCGATGGCGCTGCTCGAGGGCATCCGCGCGGGCCAACGGCTCGGCGCCCTGCTCGGCTACCAGTTCGAGCGCGGCCTGCACGACCGCCACGGCCTGGCCGAGGTCGACAAGTTCATCTACCCGCTGCGCAAGGCGTTCCCGCTGGCGAGCAACCAGCTGCGGTCCACGCAGACCGGCGACGACGTGGCGATCGAGGCGGTAGAGGCGAGCAACGTGCTGGACGGTCTGAAGCTCGTGGAGCATCTGGCCGCCGGGGGTGAGGCGAGCTACCCGTTCGGCAAGGCGCTGCCGTTCGCAGAGCCCGACGAGGCGGCCGCGATCAACGCCGAGGTCGCCCGCCTGCTCGACAGCCACGACGCGCTGGCCGACCTGGCGCTGGCCGAAGGCGTCTACCAGGCGGTGCTGGGCAACTACGACCGCGTCGCGTCGACCTACGACGCCTACAGCAAGGGCGACTTCCCGCCGGAGCCGGACATCGCGCGGACTCCGGCGAGCGGGCCCGCCATCCACCATCGCGTGGCGCTGCATCTGCGCCCCGGGCTCGACCCGGGCGTCTCGCCGATCCCCGGCACGCCGATGAGCCCGCGCGCGCGGCTGGAGCCGGCGCTGAACCGCTGGCTCGTCGACGTGCTGCCGGATCTGGACGACATCGGCTGCGTGGTCGCGTTCCGCGACGCGGCCACCGGCGACCTCATCGAGCGCGAGGTCACGATGGCCGATCTGCGGATCCAGCCGGCGGATGTCATCCGGCTGCTGCGCGACGAGCCGGGCCAGGCCATGACCGAGCTCGACGACCGGGTGACGCGCGCCGCCGTCGTCGCGCACGCGCCCCGCCCCGACGCCGGCGTCGCCATCCGCTATATGGAAAGCGACACAGCGGCGTTCTCGATGTTCGAGGTCATGCCGCTGGCGCGCAGCCTGCGGCGGGTGACCGGGTCGGCCCGCCCGCTGCGCGCGAGCGACCTGGCGCTGGCCGGGGAGGCGAGCCAGGACACCGATGTCGACGTGCGCATCGACCCGGTGCGGATCACCGGTGTGCTTGCCGAGATGACCGCGCTGCGCGCTGATCTCGACGGGTTCAACGTGACGCTCGCGACGCTGCTCGACGACGTCGAGGGCAACCTGCACGACATCGTCGCCGACGCCGACGACCACGTGCACGCCCTCGCCGCGCTGCTGGCGCGAGCAGCCGCGTTCGCGGTGCCGCAGGCCGGCTGGGGCTTCGCCTACGACTTCCGCCAGCGCGTGTTCGCAGGGCTTCGCGAGCGCACCGGCGACCTCGTCGGGCGCTGGGATGACCGGCTCGCCGCCTTCGACGCCGCGCTCGCCGATGAGGCAGCCCTGCTGCCGAGCGCCGCGGATGAGGAGCGCTTCGCGCTGCTCACCGAGGCCGAGCGCCAGGTGTCCACCCAGCTGACGAGCCCGCTGCCGGCGCTCCCAGCCGACTTCAGAGTCCAGCTGCTCGTCCAGCGCGGCGTGTTCGTCGCGTCCCGCAATGCGTTCGCCGGCATCGCGGCCACCACGCGGACCTCGGTCAGCGACCTGCTCGCCGACGCGCGGGCGGCGGTGACCCTGACTCCGGTGGAGGAGCTGGACGCCGACGGGTTCGGACTGGAGGTCGAGGTCGGCGAGGCGGTGCGCTTCATCGAGGACGCAGCCAGCGTGGCCGCCGTCGTCACCGCGGAGCTGGACCGGCGGCTCGCCCTGGCACAGCAGCGCGTCGACGAGCACGGCGCTGCCGCCGCGCCGCGCGCCCGCGCCGCCGCGCTGGAAGCCGCCGCGAAGGCGCTGCTGGGCGACGACGTCGTGGTGATCGCAGAGTTCGGGCTGGACGCGGACCATGCCAGCGAGCTGTCCAACGCCTTCGGCGCCAGCGCCGCCGGCACGCTGCTGGCCTACCTGGACGGGGCCGCCGACATCGACGTGCCGATCGACACGTGGCTGTACGGCGCGGCCCGCACCCGCTCGCAGCTGCACGCCTGGGAGCAGACGGTCATGCTCGCCGGCGCCCTCGGCCGGGCGGAGCCGGAGCTCACGCCGATCCAGCTGCCCTTCCGCGCCGACGACTCCTGGCTGGCCCTGGAGTTCCCGCCCGACCGCACCCTGGATTCCGAGCATCTGTGCTACACGGCGCACCTGGCGGCGCCGTTCGACCCCGCGGCGCGCCAGTGCGGGCTGCTGCTGGACGAATGGAGCGAGGTCATCCCCGACTCGGACGCGACCACCGGGATCGCGTTCAACTACGACCGCCCCAACGCCGAGGCGCCGCAGGCCATGCTGCTGGTCACGCCCACCGAGTTCCGCGGCCGCTGGCGCTGGGACGACCTCGTGGACGCGCTGCATGAGACCCTTGACCTCGCCAAGCGCCGGGCGGTCGAGCCCACCCATGTGGACGCGAGCCCTTACGCGCCGTTCCTGCCCGCCACCGTGATGGCCGTGACCGTCTCCCAGCTGTCCATCTCCGCCAACCTCGCGCTCAACAACAACGTCCAGGCGCTCAGGCAGGAGAGGTGAGTGATGGCTGACCAGTGGCTGGCCCAAGACCTAGGCAAGGCGATCATCGGGCGGGAGTTCCCGACGATCACACTGTGGAACCGTTTGGAAGGGCGGCCGCGCGTCGACCGCTTCGACCGGGCGCTGCGCGCCGAGGTCCGCGACGCGCTGTGGCTGCTCACCCGGCAGTGGCAGCTCGGCGAGTTCCGGGGCGACGACGCCGGCTCGCCGATCCTGGTGAAGGCAGCCGTGTCGGCCTCGCCGCTGACCCGTTTTCAGCCCGACGGCCATGACTCTGAGCCGTTCGACGACACCATGCCGCTGGAGGCGCGCGTGGAGGCCCGCCCGCTCGCGCTCACGCTGGCCGGGCGCGAGGTCGGCCTCGACCTGCGCCTGCTCATGGGGCGCCAGTGGCTGAAGATGCTCGCGCCGGTCGGCGATTTCGCGGCCGAGTTCGCGGCGAGCTACCCGATCCACACGCCGGACCCGACTGTCTCCGAAGACGCGGTGTACACCGCCCATCCGGAAGTGTGGGCCTCCTACGCCGCCGTGGCGGGCCGGCGGATGGACGGCGCGAAGCTGTACTCGCACCTGGCCGGCCCGGGCAACCACGCGTGGGACGGAATCGCCGCGCTCGACGCGCTGCGCGACGAGGTGGACGCGATCGCCGAGCGCTTCGTGCGCTGGTTCGACCGGCTGGTCTACCAACCGCCGGCCGCTGACGCCTGGATCCCGGAGCGCTTGGAGTACCAGTTCGCCTGCGCCGCGCCGTCCGACGGCGGCCAGAAAGTGCTCGTCGCCGAGGAGTACTTCCACGGGCACCTGGACTGGCACAACGTCGACGTCGATCCCGACGCGGAATCACTCGGCGGCGGGGGTGAGGAGGGCGCCGGCGCCGGTCCGCCGGATGTGCGGGAGCTGCTGCCCACGCCGGTGACGTTCGAGGGGATGCCGCACACCCGCTGGTGGGGATTCGAGGACGGGCGGACGAACTTCGGCGACACCAACCCCGACACGACCGACCTCGGCAAGCTGATGCTCATGGAGTTCGCGCTCATCTACGCCAACGACTGGTTCCTCATCCCCTACACCGCGCCGGTCGGCTCCGTCGTGCGGGTCGAGGGTCTGGCCGTAACGAACGTGTTCGGCGAGCGGACCTTCATCGAGGCGGCCGGCAGCGGCGACGACGCCGACTGGCAGCGCTGGGCGATGTTCAACTCCAGTGTCGTCGGCGACGCCCATCAGCCCGCCGACACGGCGCTGGTGCTCCTGCCGACCGTGGTCACCGTGCAGGACAGCCGGCCGCACGAGGAGGTGCTCCTCGTGCGCGATGAGGTCGCCAACATGGTGTGGGGCGTCGAGCGGGTCGTGCCGCTGGCCAGCGGCGAGACCAAGCCGGGGGCGGAGGCCGCGCGCGAGACGCGCGCCTTCTTCGAACAGGACCTCGAGCGCCGGCTCGGCGCGCCGCCCGTCCCGCCGGCCGTCGCCGAAGGCGCGCGGGTCCGCTACGAGGCGATGCGCGGGGTGCCCGAGCACTGGACGCCGTTCATCCCGGTGCATGTGGACGGGGACAACCGCGAGATCCAGCTCCAGCGCGCCGCGATGCCGCGCCTCCTGGAGGGCGACCCCGACCCGCCGCGGAAAGTGCGGCCTCGCACCGCGCTGCTGCGCCAGGGACTGGACGAAGCGCCGCCGACCCCCTACTTCATGCACGAGGGAGAGGTGCTTCGGGCCGGAGTCCGGCTCACCCAGGCATTCGAGCGGACGCGCTGGCGCGACGGCCGCGTATGGGTGTGGCGCGGGGTGCGCAAGCAGACCGGGCGCGGCGAGGCATCCAGCGGCCTCGCGTTCGATCGCCTCGTCGACGCGCCGCCGACGGACTGATCGAGGCAGCGCACAGGCGGCCCCGGCTGAGTGCTCGCTCAGTTCTGCGTCCAGCTCGCGCGGGACCTCTTCGGCTTCGGCGGTTCGAGCTGTAACAGTCCCGCCGACGGCGGACATAGGGTCGTGCGGCGCGCGGCCGCCAAACCACCGCGCAATCCGAAAG
>DATKBU010000355.1:0-19351 GCA_035513815.1 Egibacteraceae bacterium | reverse complement strand
CTTTTTCTCTTTCTTCTCGGTGTCGTCGGAGTCCTCGTCGGAGCCCTCGGTCTCGCTCTCCGTGGGCTCGGGCTCGGGCGGCACACCGGTCGAGACGCCGATCGCCACGCGCTCGCCGGGGCGCAGCACGGTGCCCGGCTTAGGCGTCTGCCAGATGACGGTGCCCTTGCGCACCTCCGAGTCGACCATGCGCACATCGCCGATCAGCTTGACGGACCCCAGCGCCGTCAGCGCCTCTGTCTCGGTCATCTTGCGCACGTCGGGCACCGTCGTCTCCTGGCCCTCGACGATGTGCGCCCGATCCTTGGATACGTCGGGGAACGCGACGGGCTCGATGCCCTCAAGGGCGCGTGTCATGAAGTCCTGCCAGATGATGGCCGGCAGCGCGCCGCCGGTCATGCCCGGCATCGGGACCTTCGCCTCCGCATGGCCGACCCACACCGCCGTCGACATCACCGAGGTGAAGCCGGTGAACCACGCGTCGGCGTTGTCCTGCGCCGTCCCCGTCTTGCCAGCGACCTGCCAGCCCGAGACCCGCGCCCGGGTCCCGGTGCCCCGCTCCACGACGCCGCGCATGATGTCGATCATCACGGCGTTGACAGCAGGATCCAGCACCTGGTCCTGACTCGCGTCCGGCTGGTAGACCAGCTCTCCTGTCCGGCTCTCGACGCGGTTGATCACGCGCAGCCTGGCGTGGCGGCCTTCGTTTGCGAACGTCGCGTAGGCCGACGCCATCTCCAGCGGCGTGACCCCGCGGCGCGGCCCCCCCAACGCGATCGAGGGCACGATCAGCCCATCGGTGGCGGCCTGCACATTGATCCCCATCCGCTGCATCAGATCGGCGACGGTGCTGGGCCCCACGATCATCATCAGCTGCGCTGCAGCCGTGTTGACGCTCTTGATGAGCGCCTCGGTCATGTTGACCCGGCCGTAGCTGGCCCCTCCGTAGTTGCTCACCCCGGGGTTCCTATCGTTGGGGTCCGCCAGCGGATCGCTGGGATGCCGCCAGCCATCGACGTCGAAGTACGCGGGGCTGGCGCCTTCCAAGGTCACGTCGAGGGGGAAGCCCTGCGACAGCGCCGCCGCGTAGACGAACGGCTTGGCCGCGCTGCCTGGCTGCCGTCGGCCCTGGGTGGCCAAGTCGTACTGCTCGACCGTGTAATCCAGGCCGCCGTGCGTGGCCAAGACCCTCCCGGTCGCGGGCTCCACGACAGCGATCGCCGCGGTCGGGCCCTCGTCGGGGAGGTGCTCGGCGAGCACCTCCTCGGCGATCTTCTGCAGGCGCGGATCCAGGGTGGTCTGGATCTGCAGGCCTCCCGAGTACAGCAGCTGCTCGCGCTCCTCGAACGTGTCGCCCAGCGCTGAACTGGCGAGAAGCTCGCGCTCGACGGTGTCGACGAAATGCGGCTGGATCCGCCTGCGGCCTTCGCGCAGTGGCGCGACGTCCACCGGCGCCGCCAGCAATCCAGGAAGCTCGTCGGCGCTGACGTAGCCCTCGTCGGCCATGCCCTGCAGCACATCGTTGCGGCGCGCGAGCGCGGCCTCAGGATTGTCGCGGGGGTCAAGGTGAGCGGGGGAGCGCACCATCCCAGCCAGCAGCGCCGCCTGCGGGACGGTGAGCTCCTCGACGGTCGTGGCGAAGAACGCCTCCGCGGCCGCCGCCACCCCGTACGCCCGCGAGCCGAAGTACACCTGGTTGAGATAGCGCTCCAGCAGCTCGTCCTTGCTGAGTTCGCGCTCCAGCGCGATCGCGTAGGTGAGCTCGGTCGCCTTGCGCTCCATAGTGCGCTCGTTGCCGACGATGCTCTTCGCCAGCTGCTGAGTGATCGTGGAGCCGCCCTGGGCGATGTCGCCCGCGCGGGCGTTGGCGATCACCGCGCGGGCGATGCCCTCGACGTCGTAGCCGGGATGCTCATAGAACTTGCGGTCCTCGGCGGTGATGATCGCGTGTCGCACATGCCGCGGAATGTCATCCAGCGGGATGATCTCCCGGTTGACTTCGCGGTCGAGCACTGCCAGCACGCTGCCGTCGGCGGCGTAGACGATGGACCGCTCGCCCAGCGTCGGCAGGACCGCCTGGTCGGGGATCTGCAGCTCCCACGCGGCGGCAGCGGTGGCGTTGCGCGTGAGCACCGGCGACACCGCGCTGGCCACCAGCGTCAGAACGACGATCACCGCGCCGAACCCTCCGGACAGCGACACGGCGCTGGCCAGCATCTCGGCGCCAGGCGCGGGCCCGTCAGGGCGCGGCGCTGAGCGCAGCCGCAGCGCAGGGAGCTGGACGTCGGGCTCCTTCGCGAGTCCGAGCAGCGCCAGGATGAACAGGGTCTCCTCCTGCAGCCGCCTGACAGCGCCGCCCGGCGCCGCTCGTTCGGCGGCCGCTGCTGCACGCGGGTGGGCGAGCTTCAGCCGCGCGGGGAGCGCAGCGCGCCATCGCCGGCGGCCGTCGACGGGCGCGAACCGCGAGTCGATCCCGTCCCGGATCCGCTGACGCGCCGCGGCGGCCACTCGCAGTCCGTCCTCGCGGACGCGGTCTGCCCCGCGAGCCATGGCCGCACGCGCGTGACCGCCCGCCCGCGTGAGGTCTCCCCCCGCCTGCGCGAGGTCTCGTCGCGCCCGCGCGAGGTCTCGCCGCGCGCGACGAGTGAAGCGCCCGACGGCCAGCCCGAGCTCGCGGGCCCGGTCCGGGCGTCGCGGCGGGCCCGCGGGCGGCGGCGGAGCAAGGCGGACCCGCATCCCCTCCGAACGGGGATCGGGGACCTCCACAGGGGCGTTTGCGCCGCGCTGCCCCGTTTCCGTGTCGCTCACCGTAGCCGTGCCGTTCCGTTGCGCTGGGGTGGTTTCGGCTCTTGTTCCCCGATTACTTCGACGCGATGCGCTGGGGAGGGGTTCCCTCGAGATCATCTGCCCACCGACTAGGCTGCCACACGGAATGGCGGATCGACTGGAACGGCTGATCAACCTGGTGATCGCGCTGCGCGAGACCAGGCGCCCGCTGACCGCCGGAGAGATCCGCGGGCGCGTCGCGGGCTACGGCCAGGATGACCCCCAGGCGTTCCGGCGGATGTTCGAGCGGGACAAGGCGGATCTGCGCAATCTCGGCGTGCCGCTGGAGACCGCGGCGCTGGACGCCTTCGATGATCAGCACGGCTATCGCATCCGCGCCAGCGCCTACGACCTGCCCGACATCCAGCTCGAGCCAGAGGAGCTTGCGGCGCTGGCGCTCGCGGTTCAGGCGACCGGCCTGGCGGAGGAGGCCGGCGCGGGTCTGCTGAAGCTGGAGGTCGACGCGGGCGAGCCGGGACTGGGTCGCCGCCCCGCGCAGGCGGGCGTGGAAGTCTCGCTCGAGGCGCCGCACCGAGCGAGCTTGATGCGCGCGCAGATCACGCGCACCCCGGTGCGCTTCCGCTATCGCCCCGCAGGTCGCGAGGAGTCGGAGCGGACTGTCGAGCCCCACGCGCTGGTGCATCGCCGCGGCCGCTGGTACCTGGTCGGCCATGACCGGGACCGCGACGATCGCAGAGCCTTCCGCCTCGATCGAATCGCCGGCGCCGTTCATGAGGCCGGCCCGGCGGCATCGTTCGCCGCACCTCCGCCGGCCAACGCTGACGACGTCGTCCCGGTTGCCCCGGCATCGGCGCCTGCCCAGGCGGAGGTCGCGGCGCATCCCGACGTCGCCTGGCAGGTGGCTCGCCGGGCGGGCGGCGGCGGGCAGCCGGCGCCGGACGGCTGGATCCGCTACAGCGTCCCGGTCGGGGACCCTGAGCGGTTCATCGCCTGGGCCCTGGAGTTCGGCGCCGACATCGAGGTTCAGGCGCCCGCCGAGCTGCGCCAGCAGATGGTCGAGTGGCTCGAGCACGTCGCCGCAGCCGCCGGCGGTGAGTCATGAGCGCGGCTGGCCGAGGCGGCCGAGCCGGCGCCGGTGAAGCCTCGCCGAGCCGTCGCCCGAGCCAGACGCTGCGCAGGCTGGAGCGCGTCCTCACGATGGTCCCGTGGCTGCTGGATCACCCGGGCGTGACCATCGACGAGGCAGCCGAGCGCTTCGGCGCCTCCCGCGACGAGCTCGTCGAGGACCTCGACATCCTCGGGTACTGCGGCCTGCCCGGCTATGGTGGCGGGGACCTGATCGAAGCGTCGATTGTCGGCGATCGGATCAGCGTGCGGATGGCCGACTTCTTCCGGCGGCCGCTGCGCCTGAGCCTGCAGGAGGCCATCACGCTGCTGCTGGCGGCGCGCGCGCTCGCGTCGGCGCCGGGGATGCCCGAGTCCGCCGCACTCGACAGAGCCGCCTCGAAGCTCTCCTCTGCCCTGGGGGGACCGGCCGGAGCTGGACCGGACCTAGCCGACGCCCGGGTGGACATCGACCTCAGCGCTCCCGGCGACGAGCACCTTCCCGGGCTGCGCGCGGCGGTCGCCGAGCACCGGGTCGTGCGGCTGCTGTACAGGGCGGCGTCGACCGGGGCGACCTCGCAGCGCGATGTCGAGCCCGCGGCCCTGATCGCCTGGGCCGGGGGGTGGTACCTGCAAGGCCATTGCCGCCTGGCAGGCGCCGAGCGCGTGTTCCGCCTGGACCGCATCCGCGAACTGGAGGTGACTGACGAGCGCCTGCCGGAGTCGCGCGCGCTCGCGCCGGCGCGTTCCCCCGCCTATCAGCCGGAGGGCGGCGATCTTGAGGCCGTCCTGGATCTCTCGCCCCAGGCCTGGTGGGTCGAGGAGTGGGCGGTCCTTGACTCCGTCGAGCCGCGGGGCGAAATTCATCGGGTCCGGTTACGCGCTGCGGAGCCGGACTGGGTGGCGCGCCTTGTGCTCCGCCTGGGTCAGCATGTCCGCGTGATCTCTCCCCCTGACCTGACGGAACGCGTTCGGCGTCTCGCCGCTGCGACGCTGCACCGGTATCGGTGAGCAGCGCAGATGGGCTACTTGGTTTGCTCAGAAAGGGTCCCGATTGGCCATCAAGACCCCCCCGCCCGCAGCCGATAGACCCAGCAACGGTCGCAATACAGCCAGCGACCGGGGTCCTGGAGGCGAGAGATGACTACGATCAAAGCCACATGCCCCACCTGCGGAGAGGTGGGTCTCACCCCGCACGACATTGAGCTGCGGGTGGATCGTCAAGAGACAGACGCCTCCTTCTACGCATTCAAGTGCCCCACCTGCGACGGCCGCGTGCGCAAGCCGGCTGACGAGCGGGTGATCCGCCTTCTGATCTCCGGCGGCGTTGCCGTGCTGGAGACCGAGGCCGAGCCAGAGCCGCCGAAGCCGAGGTTCGAAGGTCCGGCCATCAGCCACGACGACCTGCTCGACTTTCACGCGCTGCTGCAGTCGCCGGGCTGGTTCGACCAGATCCGCTCGCTCGTCCGCGACTAGCCTCCTCACCGCTTTCCCCACGCGCCCTTTCGAGCAGGGCTTCGCTGTCGACGCCCTCGCCGGCTAAGGTGAGCGCGTGGATGTGGTCGTCACCTGCGCCATCGCGCTCGCGGTGCTCAGCGTGGTTCTGCTGGTCCCCGGCGCGAGAGCGCTGGTCGCGGCGCTGCGCGGGCTGAAGAGCGCCGCGTCGCAGACCGCTGAGCGCCTCAAGCCGCTGTCGGAGGAGCTTCAGGCCGAGGCGGCCGTCGCGGCCGTCGAGATCGAGAATCTGCAGCGCAGCGGGCAGCGGGACAAACGCGGGGGGCCCTGAGCAATCGGCTCGCATACACTGGGCAGGCGAAAGTCCTAGCGTCGGCAGACGCGAAACCCGGTGGAGTCTCAAGATGAGCCCAGTGCTTGCGGTCGGCATTCCTCAAGGCGGAGAGCTGATCGTCATCCTCGTGATCGTGATCCTGCTGTTCGGCGCGAAGAAGCTCCCGGAACTCGGCAGCTCGGTCGGCAAGAGCATCCGCAACTTCAAGAGCGGAATCGACGAAGGCAAGCGCGAGGACGATGCTCCCGCGGCGACCTCCGATGCCCGGCCGTCCGCGTCGGCAGCGCGCGACACCGAATAGCCGCCGGACCCTTCCGATTCCGTGACGGCGACGGCCAGCCCAGGCGCGGGCGGCCCTGGCCGGGCCAGCCCGGACGCTGTCGCGGACGCGTCATCCAGCGCCTCAGAGATGACGCTCTTCGATCATCTCCAGGAGCTGCGCAGCAGGCTGTTCAAGTCGGCGCTCGCGACCGCCGTCGGCTTCGCGGTGGGCTTCGTCCTCCGCGAGCCGGTCTTCGCTCTGCTGATCCAGCCGTACTGTCGGATCGCTCCGGCCCTGCGGGCCGACACGGCGCTGACCGGCCGCGACTGCCAGCTGGTGTTCATGCAGCCACTCGGCGGGTTCTTCCTCAGCTTCAAGGTGGCCGCCGTGGTCGCCGTGGTCATCGCCGCTCCCATCGTCAGCTACCAGATCTGGCGGTTCGTGACTCCAGGGCTCGAGCCTGTGGAGCGGCGCTACGCCCTGCCCTTCGTCCTGGTCAGCCAGCTGCTGTTCGTCGCAGGCGCGGCCTTCGCGTACGTGGTCATCCCGAAAGGGCTGGAGTTCCTGCTGCAGATCGCCGGAGACAACGTGGTGGCCCTGCTCGACGCCAGCAGCTACATGAGCTTCATGCTCCAGACGATGGTGACGTTCGGCCTCACGTTCGAGTTTCCTCTCGTGCTCACGATGCTCGTCCTCATGGGCGTGCTGGGCTCCGAAGGGCTGCGCCGCTACCGGCGGCACGCGATCCTCGGGATGTTCGTGGCCGCGGCAGTCGTCACCCCGCAAGGCGACCCGTTCACGATGACGGTGCTGGCGCTTCCGCTGGTGCTCGGCTATGAGGCTGTGATCCTGATCGCGCGGGTCAAGGAGCGCCGCCTGTCACGCGCCGCGCCCGCCTAGGGCCATGCCGGATCGACACTCGGCCGAGTCCCTGCTCGAGCGCTTCGCCGTCGGCTACGACTTCCCGCTGGATGACTTTCAGATCGCGGGGATCACCGCGCTCATCGAGGAGCGCTCGACCCTTGTCGCCGCGCCCACCGGCGCCGGCAAGACGGTCGTCGGCGAGTTTGCGGTTTGGCATGCGCTGGAGCGCGGCGGCAAGTGCTTCTACACAACACCCATCAAGGCGCTGAGCAACCAGAAGTTCTCGGATCTTTCGGCTCGACACGGCGCCGAGCGCGTCGGCCTGCTGACCGGCGACAACTCGGTCAACGGCGAGGCGCCGGTCGTGGTGATGACCACCGAGGTCCTGCGCAACATGCTCTACGAGGCCTCGCCCACGCTGCGTGGGCTGCACGCCGTCGTGCTCGACGAGGTGCACTACCTGGGCGATCGCGCGCGCGGCGCGGTGTGGGAGGAAGTCATCATCCAGTTGCCCCCCAGCGTGCAACTGGCGTGCCTGTCCGCGACCGTGTCCAACGCCGAGGAGCTGGGCGCATGGCTGCGCGCCGTGCGCGACTCCTGCGACGTTGTGATCTCCGAGCATCGCCCGGTGCCGCTGGAGCACGACTACGCGATCAACGATCGCATCTACCCGGTGTTCAAGCTGGGCGGCGGCAAGGCCGGCAAGCGGACGTCCGTCTCCGATGCCGCCGCAGCCCGCCAGGCCCGATCCGGAGTCCCCAATCCGGAGATCGTGATGCTGGAGCGCCAGTCGGGCGCGACCCGGATGTCGCGGCGCGGGCGCTCCCACGCGGCTGGTCCCAAGCTGCGCCCGCCGCGACGCAGCAATCTGGCCGAAGAGCTGCAGCGGCGCCGATGGCTGCCGGCCATCTACTTCCTGTTCAGCCGCGGCGGCTGCGACGCGGCGGTCGAGCAGGTGCTGCGCGACGGGGTGCGCCTGACGACTCGCGAGGAGCAGGTTCGCATCCGCGACATCGTCTCAGCACGGCTGGCTGACCTTCCTGATGAGGACCTCGCAGTCCTTGGCTACGACGCCTGGCTGTCCGCGCTCGAGCGCGGCGTCGCGGCGCACCACGCCGGGATGGTGCCCCCGTTCAAGGAGGCCGTGGAGACCCTGTTCGTGCGCGGGCTGGTGAAGCTGTGCTTCGCCACCGAGACGCTCGCGCTGGGGATCAACATGCCGGCGCGCACGGTCGTGATCGAGCGTCTCGAGAAGTGGAGCGGGCAGGCCCACGAGCTGCTCACCCCCGGCCAGTTCACGCAGCTGACCGGACGAGCGGGGCGCCGAGGGCTGGACACGGTCGGCCACGCCGTCGTGTGCTACCAGCGCGATGTCGACTTCCCCACCGTCGCGTCGCTGGTGAGCAGGCGGACCGAGCCGCTGATGTCCAGCTTCGCCCCGTCGTACAACATGGCCGTCAACCTGCTGCGCCGCCATCCCCGGTCGGAGGCCGAGGCGCTGCTGGCGCGCTCGTTCGCCCAGTTCCAGGCCGATCAGATGGTGGACGGGGATGAGCGCGTGATCGCCCGCAACCGCGAGGCGCTGGAGGGCTACGCGGCCAACCTCCGCTCCGGGCGCGGCGACTTCGCTGAGTACTGGGCGCTGCGCCGCGAGCTGTCCCGGCTGGAGGGCTCGGGCGCCCGCGACCGCCGGCAGCGCCAGAGCCAGGCGGTCGAGCGGATGATCGCCGAGCTGCGCGAAGGCGATGTCGTGACGATGCCCGGCAACGGCGCGCGGCGGGACCTGGCTGTCATCGTCGGGCGACGCACCAGCAGCAAAGGGGTCCCGCTGGCCACCGCGGTCACCGATGACCGCCGGCTCGTCAGGCTCGGACCGCGTGAGTTCTCAACGCCGCCGGTGAAAGTCGGCTGGATGGCGTTGCCAGCTTCTGGAGGTCCGCGCCAGGCCGATTACCGCAAAGTCGTCGCCGCGCAGCTGCGCAACGGCAAGTTCTCAGGTGGACGTCCGACGGACGGCGACGACGACGGCACGCCGGCCGCGGCCGCGCGAATCGCCAAGCTGCGCGAGGCGATGAGGGCCCATCCCGTGCACGCCGACCCGTCCCTGCGCGAGATCGAGGTGTGGGCGCATCGCCACGACGACCTGCTGGACGCCACCGCGGCGCTGGAGCGACGCGTTCGCCGGCGCACAGGGTCACTGGTTCGACAGCTGGATCGCATCATCGGGCTGCTCACCGAGCTCGGCTATCTGACCGGGGACGCGGACAGCCCTGCCCCGACTGCCGACGGGATGCTGCTGGCTGGCCTGTACGCCGAGACCGACCTTGTCCTGGCGGAGGCGCTCCGCACCGGCGTCCTCGACGCGCTCGCCCCCTCAGAGCTTGCGGCCGCCGCGAGCGTGTTCGTGTTCGAGACCCGCGCCAAGGAGCCGCCGCCGGCGCGGTTCCCCACGGCCGCCGTGCGCGAGGCGTTCGAGGCGATCGATCGGATCTGGGAGCGCATCGCGATCCGGGAGGAGGAGTCCTCGCTGACGCCCACACGCCCGCCGGACCCGGGATTCGCCGAGGTCGTGTGGCGCTGGGCGGAAGGCGCAGAGCTGGACGAGGCGCTGGGGACCTCTGCCATGACCGCCGGCGACTTCGTTCGCAGCGCCAAGCAGGTGGCCGATCTGCTGCGCCAGCTGCGGGATGCAGCTCCGCCGGGCGTGGCTGACAGCGCGCACGCCGCCGCTCGTGCGATCATCCGGGGCGTGGTCGCTTACACGGGAATCTAGGACTCCCCGCCGTCAGGTGGTTTGACGAATGAGCAGCGCCTTCGGCCCTCTGCGGCTGATCGTGAATCCCCGCGCCGGCAACGGCGCCGTCAACCGCGCCCTCCCGGCGTTGGCCGACGCGCTTCGCCGCCGCGACCTCGAGCACGAGATCGTCTTGACGACGGGGCGCGGGCACGCCACGGAGGCGGCGCGTGCGGCCCTGAAGAACGGAATCCGCTTCCTTGTCGCGGTCGGAGGCGACGGAACGGTGCAGGAGGTCGTCAACGGCATGTTCGCCGACGGCCAGGCGACCGCCGAGGACGCTGTGCTGGGGGTGGTCGACGCCGGTTCGGGCGCGGACTTCGTCCGCACGTTCGGCCTCGACCGCAGTCCTGAGGTGCTCGCTCGCCATTTCGCGACGGACGCGCTGATGCCGATCGATATCGGCCGCGTTCGCTTCGTCGACGCGCAAGGCGAGCCGGCCGAGCGACTGTTCGTCAACATCGCGGAGGTCGGCTACGGGGCGGAGGTGGTGCGCCTCGCCGAGCGCCTGCCGCGCTGGATGGGCCGCCTCCGGTATCTGTTCGCCGCCTGGGGCGCGATCGCCGCGCTTGATCGGGCCGAGACGACGGTGTCGGTCGCGCACACCGAGATGCGCACGGCCGTGACCGACCTGGTGGTGGCCAACTGCCAGTTCTTCGGCGGCGGGATGAAGGCGGCGCCGCGCGCCCTGCCCGACGACGGCCTCTACAACGTCCTGGTGTTCACCGGCCCGCGCAGCCAGGTGTTCAACCTGACGATGAAGCTGTTCCGCGGCGAGCATCTTCCTCATCCGCAGATCTCGGAGTATCAGTCGCCCACGGTCTCCTACGACAGCGGGCCGCCGGCGCGCGTGGAGGCCGACGGCGAGCTCCTCGGCTTCACGCCGGCGTCGTTCGATCTGCTGCCCAAAGCGCTGCGCCTGAAGATCTGATGGCGCCCGAACGCGGCCTCAGCGACGAACAGCGTGAGCTCCTCGCAATGGTCGCCGAGTTCTCCGCTGACCAGCTGGGGCCCAGAGCAGCCGAGGACGAACGCGCCGGGGCGTTCCCGCGCGACGCCTTCGCCGCCCTCGGCCAGCTCGACCTCGCAGGGCTGCCGTTCGAGGCGGTCGACGGCGGTTCGGGCCAGCCCTACGGCGTGTATCTGCGCGTCGTCGAGGCCCTGAGCCGCGCGCACACCGTCATCGGCCTGAGCCTCAGCGTGCACACGCTGGCCACCTGGGCCGTGGCCGCCTACGCGGCCGAACCGCTGCGCGGCGAGCTCGTCGCGCGGATGACGTCTGGAGAGTTGCTGGGCGCGTACGCGCTATCGGAGTCGGGCAGCGGCTCGGACGCGGCGGCGCTGGCGACCAGGGCGGTGCGCGACGGCGACGAGTTTGTGCTCGACGGCGTGAAGGCGTGGGTCACCCACGCCGGGGAAGCGGACTTCTACGTGGTGATGTGCCGAACGGGCGATCACAAGACACAGGGCATCAGCGCGCTGCTCGTTCCCGCCGACACGCCCGGCCTGTCGTTCCCGCCGCGGGAGCGCAAGATGGGGCTGGCGGCGTCGCCGACGGGGCAGCTGGTATTCGACGCCGCGCGGGTCCCGATCGGCAATCTGCTGGGCGACGAGGGCGAGGGGTTCCGCATCGCGCTGCGGGCGCTGGACGGCGGGCGACTCGGAATCGCGGCGTGCGCGACCGGCATCGCCCAGGCGGCGTTCGACGCGGCGCTCGACTACGCCGCACAGCGCGAGCAGTTCGGCCAGCCGATCGCAGACTTCCAAGGCGTAGGGTTCATGCTGGCCGACATGGCAACGGCAATCGAAGCCGCGCGCGCCCTGTACCTGTCGGCTGCGGCGCTGCGCGACGAGGGGGGCGACCACACGCGAGCGGCGGCGATGGCCAAGCTGCTGGCGTCGGACACGGCCATGCGGGTCACGACGGACGCGGTGCAGATCTTCGGCGGCTACGGCTACACGCGCGAGTATCCGGTCGAGCGGCTGATGCGGGAGGCGAAAGTGATGCAGATCGTCGAGGGGACCAACCAGATTCAGCGCCTGGTGATCAGTCGCGACCTTCTGCGCGGGCGCGAAGGGCTGGGGAGCTGATGGCTGAAGAGGCGGACGCGGCCGGGACTGCGCCGACCCCCGAGCGCGAAGAGAGACAGCCGCGCAACGGCGAAGACGCGCCGGCCGGCCGACCGGACGCTGCGGCCCCGGCGCCCGGCGCGCCGGTGGACGCGCCTGGCGCCGGCTCGGAGGCTGCCGCCGAGCGGGCTGCGCGCCGCGATGCCACGACCGTGCGCCGAGCGCTCACCGCCGGGGCGCTGAGCTGGGCGCTGATCACCGGAGCGCTGTCGGTCGTCGGCGTCGCCGGCGGGGGAGGGCTGCGAGCCATCGGGTCGGCCGCGGTTATCGCGCTGGTGCTCGGATCCAGCATCGCAAGCGCGTGGCTGCTGCTGGCGGCAGGGCTGGACCTCGTCGCGGGCGAGCAGCTCAGCCGGCGGCGCGGCGCTTGGACCATCGGCGTGGTGCTGTTCGCGCTGCTCAGCCCCCTGCTGATGCTCGCGCTGCCGGACTGAGCGCGCTGCCCGACTGAGCTCCGAGGCGCGTTGGTTCCGCAGGCCGCAGCGCCCGCGATGGGCGGCATGCGCCCGCGCCGAGTCGCAATTCTCAGCAGAGTGGGGCCCCAGCGACAAATCTGTCGCCGATTCATCAATCGGTGGGCTGAGCCGGGGACTCCGGTCCTGCGGGCACCGGCCTGGCCGGGACGCCGGGGGACCGTTCGCCGGCTCCGCCCTCTCCGCGAGCCCACGCGACGATGCCCGCGGTCGCTCCCGGATGCCGGGGCACCGCGATGATCACACGATCCCCAGGCGCCAGCCGGGTGTCCGCGGTGGGGATGCTGGCGCTGGTGTCGCGCACGATGGCCGTCGCCAGCGCGCCGGCGGGAAGCGGGACGTCGCGCAGCCGCTGGCCGGCCACCGCCAGATCCGCAGTGACATCGACCTCGACCAGATCGGCGTCCACGCCCTCAAGCGGGAGCGCCTCGGCGATCGGCGCCCAGACGCCGGCGCTGTCGCGCAGCCCCAGTCGCCGGGCGAGCGGCGCCACGGTTGAGCCTTGAATCGCCGCGGACACCAGCACCACGAAGAACACCGTGTTGAACAGCGATCTGCCCTGCGGATACCCCGCGGTCAGCGGGAACGTCGCGAGGACGATCGGCACCGCACCGCGCAGCCCGGCCCACGAGATCACGATCGCCTCGGGCAAGCTCAGCGTTCGCCGCAGCAACGGCGCCGCCATCGTCACGAAGACCGCGATGGGGCGCGCGAGCAGGAGCAGCACGACGGCGATGCCCAAGCCGGACAGGGCGACGGGCGGCAGCTCGGAAGGGAACACCAGCACTCCGAGCAGCAGGAACAGCCCGATCTCCGCCGTGTTGGATAGCCCCTCATGGAAGCTGCGGATCGCACGGCGATGTCGCGGCACCAGCGCCCCGATCAGGATCCCGGCGATGTACACCGCGAGGAAACCGGAGCCGTTCAGCGACGCCGCCGCGCCGTAGGCCACGCCGCCCATGCCCAGCGCCAGCACGGGGTATAGCCCGACGACTCCCAGCGGCACGCGCTGGAGCAGCCAGCTGCCGCCGAGGCCGACCACCGCGCCCACTGCCAGCCCCACGCCCAGCTGCAGGACGGCGAACAGCGCCCAATTTCCGACGTGGGGATCGGCTCGCCACGTCTCCAGGACGCCGATGGTGAGCAGGACCGCCATCGGATCGTTCAGCCCGGACTCCACGCGCAGGACCGCCGCCACGCTGCGCGGGAGCGGGGCGTTGCGCAGCAGGCTGAACACCGCCGTCGCGTCCGTTGACGAGACCACCGCGCCGATCAGCCAGGCCGTGGTGGCATCCAGGTCGGTGAGCGCCAGCACGGCTCCCGCGACCACGCCTGCGGTGACCACGACGCCTACGGTGGCCAGCCCGATCCCGGCGGGCGCGGCACGGCGCAGATCGCCCGGCTTGGTGACCAGGCCTCCCTCGAACAGGATCACGGCCAGCGCGATCACGCCGAAAGTCTGCGGAAGCTGATGTTCGCCCAGACTGATCAGGTTCAGCCCGTCATCACCGATCAGCATCCCCAGCGCCAGGAACAGCAGCAGCCCGGGGGCCCTCAGGCGATACGCGAACGCAGCGGACAGCACGCCGATGACCAGCAGCGCGGCGGCGCCGAAGATCGGCAGATCCGCAGGCAGCTGGACGGAAATGGAGAACTCCTCTCACGGGGATCTGCATCTAAGGTTCCCGATAAGGAACCACAGCATCGATGCCTTTAGGGTTCGATCATGCCTGACTACACGTGCGCCTCCTGCGGAAGCAGCTTCAGCCTGCCGCAGCAGGTGGTGGACAAGTACCCCGGATGGATGCCTCGGCAGTGCCGCTCGTGTCGCGACGGCGGCGCCGACAGCGCGGGGGCATCCGACACCGCCGCGCCCAGAGGCGGGGCGCGACGGCCGCGCAGGCGGGTCGGCGGAGTGGTGGAGGAGAACCTGACCATCGAGCAGGTGCTCGCCCGCTACGACGGCGGCCCGCAGGACGGTGTGTTCACCGACGGCAGCGCGCATCCCAATCCGGGTCCGGGAGGGTGGGGGGCGGTGTACGTGGCGAACGGGCAGGTCATCGCCCAGTCCCACGGTCACGAGCCGCGCACCACCAACAACCGCATGGAGCTCACTGCGCTGATCGCCGGCTTCGGACTCGTTCCCGACGGGACCCCCGCGACCGTCTACACCGACAGCCGTCTGTGCGTAGACACCATCACGAAGTGGGCCCCCGGATGGGAGCGGCAGGGCTGGAAGCGCAAGGGCGGAGAGGTCCAGAACCTCGACCTTGTGAAAGAGCTGTACGCGCTGTCGAAGGCTCGCCCGGAGATCGACCTCGCCTGGATCCCGGCGCACGCCGGCAACCGCTGGAACGAATACGCCGACTCTCTGTCCACCGCGTATCGCAGAGCCACCCTGTGAGCAGGCAGGCGCTCGTCGTCGCCCGAGGCATCCTCGATGTCGACTCGGGCGACGCATCGCCGCGGGCGATGCTCATCCGCGGCGACCGCATCGTCTGGGTCGGCGAGGCGCCGTCGCAGGCGCCGGGCGGGGCGGGGCCAGGCGCTGAGACGATCGATCTTGGCAATGCCTGGGTGACGCCCGCGTTCGTCGACGCGCACGTGCACGCGACCGCGACGGGCCTGGCGGCCGCAGGCGTCGACCTGTCTGGCTGCGAGAGCGCCGCCGAGTGCCTCGACCGGCTGCGGCGCCACGCCGAGGCGGACGCTCAGGACATCGTGATGGGACGGGGGTGGGACAGCTTCGGATGGCCCGAGGGCGCGCCGCCATCGGCGGAGCAGATAAGCGCTGCCGCGCCGGGTCGCACCGTGCTGCTCGTCCGGGTCGACGCCCACAGCTGCCTGGTCGACGCCCATACGCTGGAGCGCTTGGCGCTGGAGCGTCTGGAGGGCGTCGAGCGCGACGCCTCCGGGCAGCCGACGGGCTGGCTGCGCGAGCAGGCCTCTGAGGCTGCACTCGCGCTGATCAGGGCCGCGCTGCCGGAGGACCGCGTGGCGCAGGCGCGGGCCGCGGCGTGCGCACAAGCGGCCTCGCTGGGGATCGGCTGCCTGCACGAGATGGGCCATCCGGGGCTGTCGGGGATGGCCGACGCGCTCGCCTGGGCGGCGGGGGAGTGGCCCATCGAGATCCTCGTGTGGTGGGCCGAGCTGGCCCCGTTCATCGCGGACTCCGCGGCGCTGCGCGCAGAAGGGCTGCGGCCCGGAGGGGATCTGTTCCTCGACGGCTCGATCGGCTCGCGCAGCGCGGCCGTCAGCGCGGGATACCGCGACGGCGCCGGCCATGGGGAGCTGTTCTACGACGACGACACGGTCGCGGCGTTCTTCACCGCCTGCACTGATGCTGGCCGAGGAGCGGGCGTTCACGCGATCGGCGATCGCGCAATCGAGCAGGCCCTGACGGCGATGGAACGCGCAGCCGACGAGCTCGGGCTCGACGCGGTGCGATCGTCGCGCCACCGCATCGAGCATGTGGAGCTGCCGTCGCGCGACCATGTCCGCCGACTCGCCCGGCTCGGCGCTGTCGCCAGCCTCCAGCCGGCGTTTGATGCCTTCTGGGGAGGCGACCGCGGCCTGTACGCGGACCAGTTCGGCCGCCAGGCGGCGCTGGAGTCGAACCCCTTGTCGTGGTTCGCCGACGAGGGCGCGCCGCTGGCGTTCGGCTCTGACTCGACGGTCACGCCGCTGGACCCGTGGGGGGCTGTGGTCGCCGCAGAGGGGCATCTGGGCGGGCTCGGCCTCGACCGGAGGACCGCCCTGCGCGCGCACACGCTCGGCGGGCGCTGGGCCGCCGGCCAGGACGACGTCGGCCCGCTGCGGGAGGGGATGCGAGCTGACTTCGCCGTGTGGGACGGCAACCCGCTCGCTCGCGAGGATCTCCGCCGGCTGACGTGCCTGGCCACCGTAGTCGCAGGCGCGACGGCTCATGGAGATCTGGCGCTCGAGGGGACTGCAGATGGCTGACATGAGCTGGGCCAGGGCCCAGGATCGCCCTGCCGCGCCGCAGGAGCTGGCCCGCCGGCTCCTGGCGGTCGCGGCCGGATCGACGTCGATTGCGGTGCAGTGGGCCGTCGCGCGACTACTCGGCGCTCCCCGGGAGATCGCCGGCGCGGCCGCGCAGTCCCTGGCCGACGCGGGGCTGCTGCGCCACGGGATCGCGCTACCGGCGCTGGTGGCGGCGGCGCGGCGCGGCACCGACCCGGTCGGGGGCCTGGAGCTGCTCGCGCGCGGCGAGCGCGTGCCCTCGTCCTGGTCGGACTACGAGGCTCGCGCAGCCCGCGATGAGGCGCTGGAGGAGGCAGCCGACGCCCTGCGCCGACTGCCCGGCGCTGAGCGCTCCGTCACCCTCGCCGACGGCGACGCGCCGCTGACGGCGGCCGAGGCGCTGCTCGAGGGCCTGTCGCATGCCCGGATCGCCGTCGTCGCCGGGCGCGAGGCCGACGATGGCGCCCTGCTGCTCGCCGTCGTCAATGAGGGATGGATCCGAGCGGTGCTGGGTTGCGTCGCGGTGACCATGTCGATCCTTCCCGCGGACGATTTTCTCGATCGGCTGGCACAGTCAGGACTGGACGAGTCCGGGGCGCCGGATCCCCCAGAGGCGACCTCCGAGGTCGCCTTGGAGCCAGTGTTCGGGGGTAGCGACGGACGGGTTCTCCGCCGCGCCGGGGACTATCTGGACCCCTTCGAGGAAATCGCCCGCCAATCGGCGAACAACGCGGTCGACGTTAAAAAACCTGAGTCGCCCTGACCTGCGGATTCCCCCGTTGCCGCTGGTCACAGGCGCGGCACAAGGGCTTGACGGTGCGGCCGGCCGACCCCTACGCTCTGCCATGTCTTGGCGGCGTCACGCTCGCCAGGGCGCGTGCTTCGGGAGTCGCCGGGCCGCTTCTCTGGGTCGAATGGCCTTCTGTGGTGGCGTTTTCCCGCATGCGCGAGCGAAGCATCCGGGTGAGCGCAGCGCGGCGCCCGCCCCGCGGCACGGACAGGCTGGCGCATGCCAGCGCGAGGAGGACGAACAGGCTCAGTAGAGAACTTGCGGCCCGGGCGTCGCGACGCCCGCCAGTCGTATGGCGCCAACGGCATGTTCGACCCACCGCATCGGCCCCGGAGCAGCAGTCGGCTCCGGGGCTGTCCGTTGTCAAGCACCAGCCCCGCGTCGCCGAATGACGTTGCACGCGGCCGGCGGAAGACCTATAACGCCGCTCAACGAGCAGTACCTGATGCAGAGCACGCGAAGGGATGCCAGGGTGGCCAGGGACGACGAGATCATCGACGACGCCGACGACGAGCTGGACGACGACCTCACTGAGGATGAGGACGCCGTCGAGGTCGACCTCGACGAAGACGAGGAGGACGAGGATGACGAGGCCGTCGCGTTGGACGGTCTCGACGCCCTCGACGACTTCGAGGCTGACGACGAGCTTGAGCTCGAAGAGGTCGACAATGTCAAAGCCGACGACGACGATGACGACGACGACGCGGATGACGACGAGGAAGTCGAGGAGGTCGACGAGCTCGAGGAGGAGCTCGAGGAGGATGAGGACGACGAGGATGACGAGGAGGCGCTCGACGTTCTGCTGTCGCGCCGTCAGGCCCTCGATGACGACCTCGGCCGCCTCGACGAGGACCCGCGCAGCGGCTTGTCCGTCGTCTCGGACGTAATCGGAGCGGGTGAGTTCACATGCCGCTCCTGCTTCCTCGTCAAGCGCCGGGCGCAGCTGGCCAACGAGGCCAAGATGATCTGCTTCGACTGCGCCTGACATCCACCGTGCGGCGCGCGGGGCTCGCCGTCGCAGCCGGACTCCTGCTGTATGCGGGGCACCCGCCTTTGCAGCTGGGGTGGACGGGCATGCTCGCGCTGGTTCCGCTGCTCCTGCTGGCCAGAGCGGTTCAGGCAGATCGCCGCCCCCTGCTCGCAGGCTTCGGCTGGGGCCTGCTCGCAGGGCTCGCGTTCTTCGGGCCGCTGCTCACATGGATCGCGCGGTTCGGCGTCGTGCCGTGGATCCTGCTCAGCTTGATTCTCGCGGTCTTCGTCGGCGTGTTCGTCGCCGGCGTCGCCGCGTGGGGGACCAGGCCATGGCGATCTGCGGCGGCCGTCGTCCTGTGGGTTGCGCTGGAGGCGGTGCGATCGTCGTTTCCCCTCGGCGGGTTCCCGTGGGGCGTCCTGGGCTACACCCAGCACGACGGTGGGCCGCTGCTCGGAGTGGCCAGGACATTGGGCGTGCTTGGGGTCAGCGCGGCCGCGGCGGCCATCGCCGCCGGCGTTGAGAGCCTGCTCGTGCATCTGGTTGGCAGCGGCGCGCCCAAGCGCGTCCGCGCGGCGGCGCCGGCCGCGGCCGGAGTCGCGCTGATGCTCGGCGGGTCATTCGCGTTGAGCGCTTCGCCGCCGCCTTCGAGCGGTGGCAGCATCGACATCGCGGCTGTCCAGGGCTACGACGAGGAGCTGCCGCCGCTGTCCCAGGCGCGCGACGATCAGACGCGCATCGAGCAGGTCACCCGGCGCATGGTCGAGGCCAGCCGGGAGCTTGGCGACGGCGCGCAGCGGCCGGAGCTGACGGTGTGGCCGGAGAACGCGTTGGACGCGGACGTGCGCACCAACCAGACCATGCGGAGGTTCGTCGACGAGGCCCTCGAGCTCGTCGACAGCCCGCTTCTGGCCGGGGGTCAACTGTTCGATGCCGAGACCGACACGCTGCGGACGGCGATGATCCTGTTCGAGGAGCCCTCCGCACCGGGCGAGGCGTACGTCAAGCGTCGGCTGATCCCGTTCGGCGAGTACGTCCCGCTGCGGCGCTGGGTGGACTGGTATCCGGCGCTTCGGCACCTGCCCCGCGACGCCACCCCGGGGGATATCCCCGGCGTGTTCGACGTCGGGGGCGCCGTCGTGGGACCCATCGCCTGCTTCGAGAGCATCTTCCCGGAGATCGTCCACGACCAGGTGCGCGCGGGCGCGCAGGTGCTCGTCGTGTCGACCAACACCTCTAGCTATGGGCGCACAGCTGCGAGCCGTCAGCATCTTGCGTTCAGCCAGCTGCGCGCGGTCGAGACGGGACGCTGGATCATGCACACGGGCATCTCGGGGATCTCAGGCGTGGTAGATCCTGAGGGGCGAGTGACGCATCAGACAGAGCTGTACGAACGGGCGATCG
>DATKBU010000354.1:0-4092 GCA_035513815.1 Egibacteraceae bacterium | reverse complement strand
GAGGCTCTGTGTTTGCTGGGTTGGTGACGGTGGAGCTTCATATTCCGGCTGCTGGGTCTCTGAAGGCGAAGCGGGGGGTGGTGAAGTCGCTGGTGGCGCGGCTGCGGCAGGAGCTGAACTGCTCGGTGGCAGAGGTGGATCACCAGGATCTGTGGCAGCGCGCGGAGCTCGGCGTGGCGGTGGCGGCGGGGACGGAGTCAGGAGCGCGCAAGGTGGCGCAGCAGGTTGAGAAGATCGTCAGTCGTGAGCTCCGTGTGGAGATCATCGGGCTGCACGTGGAGATCGTCGCGCAGGAACGGTGAGAGCGATGGCAGAGAGCAGCCGGATTCGGCGAGTCAACGAGGCGGTGCGCGAGGTCGTCGCCGAGATGCTGCCGCGCCTGAAGGATCCGCGCATCGGGTTCGTCACGCTCACCGAGGTGCGGACGTCACCTGACCTTCGCCACGCCCGGGTCTGGTACAGCGTCCTTCCCGACACAGAGGAGTCGCGCGCCGAGACAGCGGCCGGCTTGGACAGCGCCAGTCCCATCCTGCGGCGAGCGGTGGGTTCGCGACTTCGGCTCAAGCATGTGCCGGATCTACACTTCACTCACGATCCGCTCCCCGCGCACAGCGAGCGCATTGACACGCTGATCCGCGAGAGCCAGCCCGACCAGGGGACAGAGCGCGAGTGAGTTCCATCCACGGCGTGCTCGTCGTCGACAAGCCGCCCGCAATGACCTCTCATGATGTCGTGGCCGCGGTTCGCCGCGCTGTCGGAGGTCGCAGCGGGCCGAAGGTCGGCCACACCGGAACGCTGGATCCGGACGCCACGGGCGTGCTGGTGATCTGCCTGGGCAAGGCCACCAGGCTGGTGCCGTATCTCCAGGCGTCCGCGAAGACCTATGCCGCGCGGATGCGGCTCGGACAGACGACGACCACCCTTGACGCATCCGGTGAGCTGGTCGAGTCGCGCGACGCGTCCGCGATCGACGAGCCGCAAATATGCGAGGCGCTCAAGTCCTTCCTCGGAGAGATCGAGCAGATCCCGCCGATGGTGTCGGCGGTCAAGGTCGGCGGCGAGCGGCTGTACGCCAAGGCGCGCCGGGGCGAGGAGATCGAGCGGGCCGCCCGCCGCGTCAGCATCCACGAACTGGTGCTGGAGGACTTCGAACCCGGGGAGCGCGCCGAAGCGGGGTTCCTGGTCACCTGCTCGCCTGGCACGTACGTGCGAACGCTGGCCGCGGACATTGGTGAGCGTCTGGGCGTCGGCGCGCACATCATCGAGCTGCGTCGCCTGGCATCAGGCCGCTTCTCGCTGGAGCAGGCAGTGGACCTGGCGACGATCGCGGAACTCGCCGCGCAGGGTCGCCTCGCCGACGCGGTGCTGTCGCCGGGGGAGGCCGTCGCTGACTACCCCAGCGTGGTCGTCAGCGACGCCGATGCCCGCCAGCTCAGCCACGGACGGCCGCTCAGCGCCACCGGCGTCGACGGGCCGGTGGCGGCTCTTGACTCGCAGGGGACGCTCCTGGCGATGCTGGAGGACCGGGACGGGGCGGCTCGGCCTCTGGCGGTGCTCTCCCCGCCCGCGTCGCCCGCGAAGCCGGCCGATGGCTGAGGGCGCCAGCCGGGCGGACGCGGCCCGCATCGTCACCGGCCTGGGGGACGTCGCGCCGGCTGATTCGGCTGTGTCCATCGGCCTGTTCGACGGTGTCCACCGCGGGCACCAGACGATCATCCGCCGCGCGGTCCGCCAGGCCCGGGATCTCCGGATGCGCAGCGTCGCCCTGACCTTCGACCGGCACCCGATGGAGGTGGTGCGGCCGGGGAGTCAGCCGAAGATGCTCATGACGCTGGCGCGCCGCGCGCGGACGCTGGCTGATCTGGGCGTCGACCTCGTCGCCGTCCTTCCGTTTGACGACGACCTGCGCCATCTGGAAGCGGATGAGTTCATCGATCATGTGCTGGTCTCCCCGCTCCAGGCCCGCAGGGTCATCGTCGGCTCGAACTTTCGCTTCGGCCACAAGGCGGGCGGCGACGTCGCCCTGCTGAGCGACCTTGGGCCGAGTAGGGGGTTCACGGCCGAGGGGGTGACGCTCCTGGAGCTCGATGGCGTGGTGGTTTCGTCCACGGAGATCCGCGGTCTGCTGGAGGCCGGCGATGTCGCTCGAGCGGCGCAGATGCTCGGACGCCCGCCGCTGGTCGACGGCGTGGTGGTGCGGGGAGACCGGCGGGGGACGGTCCTCGGATTCCCGACCGCGAACCTTCAATTGCCGCGCCGTATGGCCGTGCCCGCACCCGGCGTCTACGCCGGGTGCTTCCACTTCCCGGACGGCGCGGCGCATCCCTGCGCGACCAGCGTCGGCACCAACCCGACCTTCGGCGGGCAGGAGCTGCGCGTCGAGTCCTTCCTGCTGGACTACTCGGGTGATCTGTACGGGATGACGGCGGCGGTGGATTTTCGACACCGGATCCGCGATGAGGTCCGCTTCGACAGCGCGGATGCTCTGGTGGAGCAGATGCACGACGACGTGGCTACCGCCCGCGCGCTGCTGAACGCCTGAGATTCTAGGGCGGTGCTCAACGCCTGACGCCTACGGCGCGACGACCTCGACGGTGACGTCGATCACGCCGGCCGACAGCGGATGGATCGCCTCGAACGTCGCACGGGACAGGTCGAAGCGGCGCCCGGTCCACTCAGCTGGCCCCCAGTCGTTGACGGTCGCCTCGACGCTCTTGCCGCTTGGCCCGGTGATCTTGACCACCGTTCCGCAGCGAAGCTCGTGGCTGGCCAGCGTGTGCGCGCCCGGATCGAATTTCTGTCCGCACGCAGTTCCGCGCCCTTCAAAGCCAGGGCCGTACCAGGAGGCCTTGCCCTGCATGATCGCGCCGACCTCCGCCGGAGGCTGCTTGCGAGGGCTGGTGCGCGCCGGAGTCGGCGAGTCCTTCGCGGGCGGAGCGACGGACTCAGTCTGGGCGGGCTTCGGCGCCTCAGGCGGCTGGTCGGCTCCGGGGGTCTGTGCGCTGAAGGGCTCGGCCGTGGATGAATCGGCGGCCGGGGCGGTCTCGGGCGCAGGCTCTGGAGGCGGGGGGAGCTCTGGCGGGGCTCCCAGCCACAGCGTCACCGGCTGCCCGGGCTGGATCGGCGCGCCGGGCGCGGGGTACTGCGCGGTCACGATGGTCGAGTCGTCGAACGCCATCACCTGAGTCCGCAGCCCTAGTTCTGACAGCTGGGCGTGCGCTGCTGCGACATCGCGACCGGTCAAGCCCGGAAGGTGCAGCGCTTCGGGCTCACCCAGCGCAGGGGCGCTGGCCTCCGGAAACGCGCCAGGCATCTGTGACGCCACGGGCACAGGCGGTTCAGGCGCACTGACAGGGACGTCTGCCTCAGCGGACGAGCACGCGGTCGCGATCAGCGCGACGACACATGCCGACGCGCGAAGGCGCCGGCCGCAAAAGGCAGGCATGACCAGTAGCGTCGGCGCTACCCTAAGTAAGCTTGAGGTCAGGACTCCGGATCGCGCCCAGCACTGCGAGCTGCGCGAGGTTGTGGGTCGAGCGCCGCGGTGGCAGACTGAAGCAGACCGTTCTTGCAGCGGTCGAATGTCGTGCCCGGATCGGGTGCTTGAGCGCGAACGGCCATGCGGTCGGATGCGCAGGAGGACCTGGCGTGGCGTCATCGGGTGTACGCGGAAACCGCGACACCGAGACGAGAAGCCCCGACGCAGCTGCGTCCATCCGCCGGGACCGCAACCCAGCGCACGCGATGACCACCCCCCGTGTGCGCGTCAATAGGAGAACGAGCAGTTGGCAAAGGCAGTCATCCCTGACAAGGACAAGATCGTCAGCGAGTACGCAACCGCTGAAGGCGACACAGGTTCGCCCGAGGTGCAGGTCGCGCTCCTGACAGCGAGGATCAACCATCTGACCGAGCATCTGCGGACGCACAGCAAGGACCACCACTCCCGTCGAGGGCTGCTGCAGCTCGTCGGCCGCCGTCGCCGCCTGCTCGGCTACCTGCAGCGCAATGACATCGAGCGCTATCGCACGCTGATCCAGCGACTGGGACTGCGCCGCTAGCGATCGCCCGCAAGACGCACACCTACAGAAAGGG
>DATKBU010000353.1:0-14699 GCA_035513815.1 Egibacteraceae bacterium | reverse complement strand
ATCGCGTCCTTCAGCGTTTGCGTGCCGCTGGTGACCGGCACGACCTCAGCGCCCATGAGCTGCATGCGCACGACGTTGAGGCGCTGCCGGCGGCAGTCCTCCTCGCCCATGTAGACGACGCAGTCCAGGCCGAGCAGCGCCGCGACCGTGGCTGTCGCGACCCCGTGCTGGCCGGCCCCGGTCTCTGCGATGACACGCCGTTTGCCCATTCGCTCGGTGAGCAGGCCCTGCCCCAGCACGTTGCACAGCTTGTGGCTGCCGGTGTGCGCAAGGTCCTCTCGTTTGAGGTAGATGCGCGCGCCGCCGGCATGGGCGCTGAGCCGCTCCGCCAGATACAGCGGGGTCGGCCGGCCCCCGTATTCGGACTGCAGCGCCGCGAGGCGGGAGCGGAACGACTCGTCCGCCACAGCCTCGTGGAACGCGGTCTCGAGCTCGTCGAGCGCGGCGATCAGCGCCTCTGGCACGAAGCGCCCGCCGAATCGGCCATAGTGGCCTGGCGTCGCAGCCGCCGTGTCGGCGGTGCTCATGAAGTTCGGCCGGCCGCCACCAGCTGCGCTACGGCCGCGCGCGGGTCGAGCGCGGTCGCGACGTGCTCCCCCACGAGCACGGCATCCGCGCCCAGGTCCGCGAGGCGGCGAACGTCCTCGGCGCCGGCGACGCCGCTCTCCGCGACCGCGATCGCTTCCGGCGGCAGCTTGTCGCGGACGTCGGCGAACTGGCCGGGGTCGACATCCAAGGTCGCCAGGTCCCGTGCGTTGACCCCGATGATCAGCGGCAGCTCGACGGCGGCTTCCTCATAGGCTGCGAGCGCCGTACTGACCTCCGCCGCGTCATGGATCTCGATCAGCGCGTCGACGCTGGCGTCGCCGCAGGTGCGCAGCAAGTGCACCAGCTGCTGCGGCTCGAGCGCTGCGACGATCAGCAGCACTGCGGCCGCGCCGATGCCTCGCGCCTCCCACACCTGATACGGCGAGATCAGGAAGTCCTTGCGCAGAACCGGGAGGGCTGTCGCCTCCACGACGACCGCCAGGTCCTCCAGCGATCCGCCGAACCACTGCGGCTCGGTGAGTACGCTCACGGCGGCCGCGCCGCCCTCGGCGTAGGACTGCGCCAGGCCGGCCGGATCGGGGATCGGCGCGAGGTAGCCGCGCGACGGGCTCGCGCGCTTCACCTCGGCGATGACCGCGACGCCCTCGCCGCTGATCGCGTCGGACAACCGCGGCGAATTGCGCCAGCGGGACGCGCGCGCTTGATGATCCTCCAGGGGGACCACACGAGATGCGCGTGATACACGAAGCTCCGCGGCCTGAACGGCGCGGGCGAGGAAACTGTTCGCCAAGTTGTTCGTCCTTCGGGCTTACATCGCTGCGAGCATCGTATGGGGTCGGTGCCCCTTCCCGCCACAGCCAGCGAAAATGACCAGGCGAGCCGCTCAGGGCGGGGCGTGGTCGTCCCCGCTGGCGAGCCGCCAGTCGCCGTCGTCGTCTCGATCCTGCTCGTCAATCGAGTAGCGCGCCGGCATCCGGACTCGGGCGGCGGGACCGCGACCCGCCAAAGCGCCCGCGGCCAGCACGGCGATCCCGCCGGCGACTGCCGCACCAGCCGCTGAGCCGAGCTGGCCATCCAGTTGACGTGCCGCCGCCAGCCCGGCGAGTGTCACCGCGACTCCGCCGGCCCCGACGAGCGCGAGCAGCACGCCGACCGCCCGGCGCGCGCGCCCTCTTGTCGCGGCGACCCCGGCCGCAGCGAGCAGGCTGGCCACGCCCATCGCGGGCGCCAGGGGCGCGAACTCAATCCCTGGCGTGGTCTCAGGCTCGGTGATCTGGACGCCTGCGACCTCGCGGACGCCGGTGTCGACGATCCAATCGCCTGCCGCACCGCCGAGCAGCGCCAGCCCGCCCGCCACGGCCAGCGCGGTGGACGCGAGAACGCTGCCGCCGCGCGAGTCGCTCATCCGCGATACGTCATCGCCTCGGCGGCGCGGACGGCGGCCAGCGGCGCCATCGCCTTGTTCATCGATTCCTCGAATTCCCGCTGGGGCACGCTGTCGGCCACGATCCCGGCGCCGGCTTGAACGTAGGCGCGCCCACCGCGGAACACCACGGTGCGGATCGCGATGCACAGATCGAGGTTGCCGGCCAGGTCGATGTAGCCGATCCCCCCGCCGTAGATGCTTCGCCGCGTCGGCTCCAGCTCGTCGATGATCTCCATGGCCCGGACCTTCGGCGCCCCGCTGAGCGTCCCCGCGGGGAAGGTCGCGCGGACGACGTCAACTGCGCTGCGCCCCGCCTGAACCCTCCCGGTGACCGTAGAGACCAGATGCATGATGTGGCTGTAGCGCACCACCTGCATGAAGTCGCTGACGCGCACCGTGCCCAGGTCGCACACGCGCCCGAGATCGTTGCGTGCCAGGTCGACCAGCATCACATGCTCGGCGCGCTCCTTGGCGTCGGACAGCAGCGAATCACCCAGCGCAGCATCCTCGGCGGGGTCATCGCCTCTCGGGCGGGAGCCTGCGATCGGCTGAATCGTCGCCGTGGCGCCGCGCACGGTGACCAGCGCCTCGGGCGAGGAGCCGACGACCTGCAGATCGCCGTAGTCGAACAGATACATGTACGGCGACGGATTGATGACCCGCAGAACCCGGTAGACCGCGAGCGGATCGACGTCGGTGTCAAGCGACAGGCGCAGCGACGGCACCACCTGGAAGATGTCCCCCGCGCGGATGTACTCCTTCGCGCGCGAAACCGCCTTCAAGAACTGCTCGCGCGGCTGGTTGGCGTCCGCGTCGCGCACGGCGGTCGCGATCGGCGGCGCCACTGGCGGGGTGCGCAGCGGGGCATCGAGGCGGGCCACCAGATGCTCAGAGGTCGCGATCGCGTGGTCGTACTGCGCGGCCGGGTCGTCGCCCACCAGCACGTTCGTGACGACCACCAGCCGCTGCCGGAGATGGTCGAAGGCGATCAGCTGGCCGGGGAACACCAGCCGCACGTCGTCGAGCCCGAGATCATCGATCCCTGTGTCCGGGATGCGCTCGACGAACCGAACTGTGTCGTATCCGATGTAGCCGACCGCGCCCGCGAACAGCGGCGGGAGCCCTTCCAGCTGGGGGGTGCGCAGCGCCGCGACCAGTGTGTCCAGCGTCACGAGCGGATCGCCGCCCTTGGCGGCGCGCGCGACCTGATCCGCGATGCCAGCCGGGAGGTCGCCGGAGACCTCGACCGATCCGCCCCGCGCGGTGACGGTGCAGAACGGATGCAGGCCGGTAAACGAATAGCGGCCCCATCGTTCGCCGTGCTCGACGGACTCCAGGAGGAACGTCGGCCCGCTCTCGGCGCCGCAGAGCCGGTCGTATACGGCCAGCGGCGTCTGCAGGTCGGCAAGGACCTCGCGCCACACCGGCACGACCGCGTGCTCCGCGGCGAGGTCGAGAAACTCGTCGCGCGAGGGGCGGTACAGCGGCCCGGTCATCGCGGATCCTGCTTGATGGGCCGGTGGAAGCACGTGCGCTCGCCGGTATGGCAGGCCGCACCGGCCTGGCCCTCCGCGCCGAGCTGATCGATCTTGATGAGCACGACGTCACCGTCGCAGTCCGCCACGACCTCGATGACGCGCTGGACGTTGCCGCTCGTGGCGCCCTTGCGCCAGCGTTCGCCACGGCTGCGGGACCAGAACACCGTCTCGCCGCGGCGCAGCGTCTCATCCAGCGAATCGGCGGTCATCCACGCCATCATCAGCACTTCTCCGGTGTCGTGCTGCTGCACGATCGCGGGGATCAGGCCATGATCGTCATAGCGGAGCTGCCGGGGATCCACGTTCATGCGCGGAGCGGGCCCGTGCGCCGCACCGGGATGCCCGCCGCCGCCATCGCGTCCTTGACATCGGCGATCCGGAACTCGCCGAAGTGGAAGATCGACGCGGCGAGGACCGCCGATGCGCCGCCGATGCGCACGCCTTCGACCATATGCTCCAGCGTCCCGGCCCCGCCCGAGGCGATGAGCGGAACATTCACGGCGCCGGCGACCGCTTGGAGCAACTCGAGGTCAAAGCCGTCCTTGGAGCCGTCACGATCCATTGACGTCAGCAGGATCTCCCCGGCGCCGCGCCGCTCGCACTCGGCGGCCCATTCGACCGCGTCTCGTCCGGTGGCGGTGCGCCCTCCCCGGACGTAGACCTCCCAGCCTGCACTCGGGTCGTCGGCGACGCGGCGGCGCGCGTCGATCGCCGCGACGACGCACTGGGCGCCGAAGGCGTCCGCGGCCTCGCTGAGCACCTCAGGCCGCTGCACTGCCGCGGTGTTGAGCGACACCTTGTCGGCGCCGGCGCGCAGCAGCGCGCGCACGTCCTGCCTCGACCGCACGCCTCCGCCCACGGTCACCGGAATGAACACTTGCTCGGCGGTCGCGCGCACGACGTCATAGATCGTCTCGCGCGCGTCGCTGGATGCGGTGATGTCCAGAAACACCAGCTCGTCGGCACCCTCTTCCCCGTAGCGGCGAGCGAGCTCGACCGGGTCGCCCGCGTCGCGCAGGTCGACGAACTGCACCCCTTTGACCACCCGGCCGCCGTCGACGTCCAGGCAGGGGATCACGCGCGCCGAGAGCGTCATGGCCACTCCCCCGACTGAATCGGTCCAGGGGATGGCTCGTCGCCCGCGCCTGCGGGGCTCTGGGACGGCGGCGGGCCTGCGTCGGCTGCGACGCCGCGAGGGCGCCCGTGGAAGTCCTCGGCGGTGCCATGACGCCGGTTATCCGGCGGAACTGCACCCTCGACCGCCTCGAGGGCCTCGGCCAGCGTGAACCGGCCCGCATACAGGGCCTTGCCGATGATCGCGCCGTCTACGCGGGGGTGCGCGGCGGCGAGCGCGCGCAAGTCATCCAGCGAGGACACTCCCCCGCTGGCGGTGACGTGCGCGCCCGTGGCGTCGGCCACCTCGCGCAGACGGTCGATATTCGGCCCCGCGAGCATGCCGTCGCGCGCGATGTCGGTGAACACGAACCGCGACACGCCCATCAGCGTGAACGTGTGCAGCGCCTCGAACAGATCGCCAGAGTCGGTGGTCCACCCGCGCGCGCGCAGCGTCGTGCCCTCGGCATCGAGACCCACGGCGATCTTGTCGCCATACTCGGCGACGGCGGCAGCGACGAAGGAGGGCTCCTCCAGCGCCATGGTGCCGATCACCACTCGACTGGCGCCGTAGCCGATCGAGCCATGCAGGTCCAGCATCGTGCGGATCCCGCCCGACGCCTGCACGGGCACTCCAGTCGCCTCCACGATGTCGGCGATCAGCGAGCGGTTGCGCGGCTCGCCGTGGAACGCCGCGTCGAGGTCGACGACATGCAGCCACCGCGCCCCCTGCGACGTCCAGCGCTGCGCCGCCAGCACCGGGTCGGCGTCGTAGACGGTCGTGGAGTCCTCGCGCCCCTGGGTGAGGCGCACGGCGCGCCCGTCCTGGATATCGACGGCAGGGTACAGATCAAAACTCATGCGCCGACCGCCGATCGCGCGACCGCGCGCACGAAGTTCCCCAGCAGCCGTCGGCCCACCTCACCCGACAGCTCGGGGTGAAACTGGGTTCCCGCGACGCTGCCGACGCGCACGACGCAGGGGAACCCTGGGCCGTAGTCGCAGGTCGCGACGACATGGGCGTCATCGGCCGGGTCCGCATAGTAGGAGTGCACGAAGTACGCCTGCTCGCCGTCGACTCCCTCCAGGAGCGGATCCGCGCGCCGCGCCGCGACCGTGTTCCATCCCATATGCGGCACCGTGACCCGGTCGGGCAGCCGCCGCACGTAGCCGGGCAGCAGGCCCAGACCCTTGACGTCCGGGTCTTCATCGGAGCCCTCGTACAGAATCTGCATCCCGACGCACACCGCGAGCAGCGGCCGCCGGGCCGCGATCCACTCGCGCACCAGCTGCTCCAGTCCCGCGCCGGTGAACTGCCGCACGCATTGGCCGAAGTGGCCGACGCCCGGCACGACAAGCGCGTCAGCGTCCGCCGCTTGAGCCGGATCGGACGCGACGAACGCGTCCGCGCCGGCGCGCAGCAGCGCCATTTCAGCGGAGCGGAGGTTGCCGGCCCCGTAGTCCAGGACGGCGATTCGGCTGCTCACGGTTCCTCTCCGGGCCTAAAGCGTCCCTTTGGTGGACGGCACTCCGGATCCGGTGATCGCCACAGCGCGCCGCAGCGCGACCGCGACCGCCTTGAACACCGCCTCCTGAATGTGGTGGCCGCCCTCTCCTGCCAGCTTCTGCACGTGCAGGGTGATCTTCGCGTTGGCCACGAGCGACTCGAAGAAGTGCTTGGTCAGCGTCGTCTCGTAGGTCCCGACGAGCTCGATCGGCGTGTCCGCGTCGTACACGAGATACGGCCGCCCGGACAGGTCGACCGCGACTCGCACCAACGCCTCGTCGATCGGAACGGTCGCGTCACCGAAGCGCTCGATGCCGTTCTTGTCGCCCAGCGCCTCCGCAAGCGCCTGGCCCAAGGCGATACCGGTGTCCTCCACGGTGTGGTGCGCATCCACCTCGAGGTCGCCGTCAGTCCGCGCGCGCAGATCCATCCGGCCGTGGCGACCGAGCTGGTCGAGCATGTGGTCGAAGAACGGGACCCCCGTCGCGATCTCCGTCGCGCCGACGCCGTCGAGGTCGATGCGCACGTCGACGGATGTCTCCTTGGTCTTGCGAGCGACTTCGCCGATCCGCGTCACTGCATGCACTCCTTCATCGCCGCCAGGAAGCGGTCATTCTCCTCCGCTGAGCCGACTGTGACCCGCAGGCACCCTTCCAGACGCGGCAGCTGGGAGAAGTCGCGCACCAGCACACCCCGCGCCAGCAGCCGGTCGAACAAATCCGGGACCTGCGTGGAGAACAGCAGGAAGTTCGCCGCCGAGTCGAACACGCTCACCCCGTCAATGGCGACCAGGGCGCCGCGCAGGCGATCGCGCTCCGCGACGACGTCAGCCACGTGCGCCGTGACCTCGGACGCAAGCTCGACCGCGAGCAGCCCGGCCTCCTGCGTGATCGCGTCCAGGTGGTAGGGCAGGCGGACCTTGCGCAGATCCTCGATCACCCACGCGTGCGCGAGCAGATAGCCCAGACGCAGTCCAGCCAGCCGCCAGGCCTTCGAGAACGTCCTGGTGATCGCCAGTCGCGGAAGCTCATCGAGCAGCTCTGCCGCTGAGTCCCCGCCGAACTCGACATACGCCTCATCGACAATGACCAGGGCGCGACTGGAATCGTGCAGCGCCCGCACAGACTCCAGCGGAACCGGGATGCCGGTGGGGTTGTTGGGGCTGGCGATGCAGATCAGGTCTGGCTTGTGACGCTCAACGGCTTCGAGTGCGAGCTCGGGGGTCAGGCGCAGATCGGCGTCCAGATCGGCCTCGACGGACTCGGTGACCGCGACGCGGGCCAGCAGCGGGTGGGCTGAGTAGCCGGGGCGGAACAGCAGCAGCTGCCGACCCGGTCCGCCGTAGGCCTGGAACAGCTGGACGAGGATCTCGTTGGACCCGTTCGCTGCCCAGACGCGCTCAGCCGGCAGGCCGAATCGGCCTCCCAGCGCGGTCCGCAGCGCCGCCGCGCGCCGGTCCGGATAGCGGTTCAGGCCCAGCGCCGCGATCGCCTTCGCGAGCTGCTGGGCGTAGTGGTCCGGAACCGGATAGGGCGTCTCGTTGGTGTTCAGCCGAACGGGCACGTCAAGCTGAGGGGCGCCGTATGGGGTGACGCCCTCAAGGTCGTCGCGCACCGGGACGCGATCGGGTGACGGGTTGTCGCTCATGGGCGGTCCTCCAGGCGCGCGCGCACCGCTCTGCTGTGCGCCGGCAGGTTCTCCGCCTCGGCGAGGGCGTCCACGACCGGGGCGAGAGCCGCCAGGGCGTCGCGCTGGTACTCGACCCAGTTGACCGGGACCACGAAGTCATCGGTGCGCAGGCCCCCCGTGAACCGGGCCGTGCCTGAGGTCGGAAGGGTGTGGTTCGGCCCCGCGCAGTAATCCCCGAGCGCGACAGGGCTGTTCGGCCCCACGAAGATGGCGCCTGCGGAGCGGACCTGCTCGGCAACCGCCACCGCATCGGCGGTCTGGACCTCCAGGTGCTCGGCGGCGTAGGCGTCGGCAACTTCCACAGCCTGCGCGAGGTCTGCCACGAGGGCGATCGCGCCCTGACCGTCGAACGCGGCTCGAACGCGGTCTGCGTGCAGGGTTTCCTCGACTTCCTCCTTGAGCGCAACTTGCACGCGCTCGGCGAGATCGCTTGAGGGCGTGATGAGCAGGCAGCCGGCCAGAGCGTCGTGCTCGGCCTGAGCGACCAGGTCTGCGGCGACCAGCCGCGGATCGGCGGTGTCGTCGGCGATGATGGCGACCTCGGTCGGGCCCGCGAGCCCGTCGATGCCGCACGCGCCCTCTGCCGCCACGGCCTGCTTGGCCAGCGCAACGTACTGATTTCCGGGCCCGACGATCTTGTCGCAGCGCGGAACGGCAGCCGTGCCGTAGGCCATCGCGGCGATCGCTTGCGCGCCGCCGATGCGCAGGATCCGATCGGCCCCGCCAGCGACCGCCGCCGCCGCGAGGATCACTGGGCTCAGATGCCCCGGCGGGGTGCACAGGATGATCTCACCCACGCCCGCGACCCGCGCCGGCAGCACTGTCATCAGCAGCGTCGACGGATACGCGCCGAGTCCGCCCGGCACGTACACGCCGACCCGCCGCAACGGCCGGAACCGCACTCCGAGCACCGCACCTGCGCGCTCTTCCCGCCAGTCGGCTGATCTGGCGCGCTCATGGAACCAGCGGATCTGCTCGGCAGCCCGCTCCAGCGCCGCGAGCAGCGCGGGATCGATGGCGCGGACCGCCTCGTCGATCTCGGCCTGGGTGACCTCCAGGTCCCCGCCGGTCCAGCCATCGAATTGCGCTGAGTAGCGAAGGACCGCCGCATCGCCTTCGGCGCGGACGGCCTCCACGATCGACTGCACGCTGCGACGCGCCTCCGAGACGACTTCGGACGGCGCCCGCGGCAGCTGCTGGCGCGGGTCAGACGAACCTGCGCGCAGATCAATGACCCTGAGCATCCTCTGACTGTACCGACTGCGCGAAGAGCCCGGCGAACGCGGCGCGGAGGTGGCCAAGCCGCTGCGCGCCGAGCGCAGCGCCCGGCTCTCGCTTGAGCTGCGGGCGCTTCGCCGGAGAGTAAAGAGACGGTAAAGACAATGGTCCCGCGGACACGTAGCCTGGGAGTCGATGGTCGAGCTGCCGTTGTTCCCGCTCCATCTCGTCCTCTTTCCGGGGCGCACCCTGCACCTGCACATCTTCGAACCGCGCTACCGGCAGCTCCTGGCGGACTCCATGGACGGCGACAAGCGCTTCGGCGTCATCGCCATCCGCGCAGGGCGCGAAGTCGGCGGGGGCGCGGAGATCTATGACGTCGGCACGGTTGCGCAGATCGAGTCCGTCACTGCGCTGCCGGACGGGCGCTCGGAAATCCGGGTCCGGGGCGCGCAGCGCTTCAGAGTTGTCGGCGCACTCAACGGCACGCCGTACATGCGCGCGCAGATCGAGCTGCTCACAGACACCGGGCCGACGCATCAAGAGGTCGCGCGCGGGGAAGCGCTGCGCGAGCTGCTGGTCCCCTATCTGGCAGCGCTGGGCGCGCCCGAGGAACTGCTGGGCAGGCTCCCGAAGGGCCCCGACGAACTTGCCTACCTAGCGGCGGCGGCCCTCCAGGTGGACGTGCCCGAGCTGCAGAGCCTGCTGGAACTTGACTCTGCCGTCGCGCGCCTTTCGATGACCGAGGAGATGCTGCGCAGAGAGGCGGGCCTGACTCGGCGCCTGGGCACCGTCGGGTCGCTGCGCCCCCCGGGCCCGTGCGGCGTCGAGCTCAACTAGCTCCGCGCCGACTCCATGAGCGACGGGATCGCCATCGGGCTTGATGGCCGACTGAAGTGCTGGTGGTGCATCGGGGACGCCCTGTACGAGGACTACCACGACGGTGAGTGGGGGCGCCCGCTGCACGGCGACGACGAGCTGTTCGAGAAGCTGTGCCTCGACGGGCTCCAGGCCGGGTTGAGCTGGCTGGTCGTGCTGCGCAAGAGGGCCTCGCTGCGCGCCGCGTTCCACGGCTTCGATCCGCGCGCGATCGCCTTGTTCTCCGACTCGGACGTGGAGCGGCTGCTGAGCGACCCGGGGGTCATCCGCAACCGAGCGAAGATCCGCTCAGTCATTGGCAACGCCCGCGCGCTGCTGGACATGCACGCGGGCGGAGAAGCCCTTGATGGCCTTGTCTGGTCCCACACTCGGCCCGCCGGCCGCAGGCCCGTGGTTCGCGCCGATGTCCCCGCTGCGTCACCTGAGTCCGAGGCGCTGTCCAGAGCGCTCAAGGCGCGCGGCTTCAGCTTCGTCGGCTCAACGATCGTCTACGCGTTCATGCAGGCGGTCGGCGTGGTCGACGACCACGTGGCGGGATGCATCGCAGCCGGAGACTCGGCGATCGCTGGTCGGGTGACGTCCCGCGTGACCGGGCCTGTCATCGACTGACCGCGATCAGATGCCGTTTGGCGGCGAACGCCTCCTGCTGCATTCCGCGGATTCGGGGTGGCGCAGGCGATGCCAACGGCCTACAACGGGCTAGTGGCCTGTCCGAGAGGTCGGCTCGGTTCGCGACTGCAGTCCCGTCCTGCTTCCGGATCGGTCACCTGTGAAGCACAGACCCAGGGGGAGAGATCACGGTGCCCGAAGAGGCGCGCACCGGCCGCGTGGCGCCGCTGGCGCGCGCCGCCGAAGCGGCGGGCGTGCGCGATGCGAGGGTGCTGGCGGCTTTGCAGGCGGTCTCGCGCGCGGGCTTCGTTCCGCTTGAGCATCGGCCGCGCGCCGATCTCGACGAGCCGATCCCCGTACCCGGCGAGCAGACGGCCAATCGTCCCTCGCTGACCGCCCGGATGCTCGAGGTGCTCGAGCTGGACGCCCACCACCGGGTGCTCGAGATCGGCAGCGGTTTCGGGTTCCAGACGGCGCTGCTGGGACTGCTCACCAACGAAGTTTGGAGCATCGAGCGGCGCATCGACGTCGCTCGAGCTGCCCGAGCAAATCTGAGCGCACATCGGATCCGCAACGTCCACGTGGTGGTCGCCGATGGCGCCGAAGGGTGGCGGGAGGCCGCTCCCTTCGACGCCATCATTGTCTCGACGGAGTTCGGCGAAGTCCCGCCGGCGCTCCTCGCCCAGCTCGCGCGGGAGGGCCGGCTGGTGCAGCCCTCCGGAGGCGCCGACGCGTCCGTTGCGGTCTTCACCAGCGCCAAAGCCAGCACCGAGGACGCGGGCGACTAGGCCGACTCGCTTCGCGCGGCTGATCGGCCGTCGCCGACCAGCCGGGAAGCCGCAGGGTGAGCGGGTTCGTGGCGGCGAAACTCCGCCAGCGCGTGCGTCCGGGCGCTCAGGCGAGCCTGCGAGGCCGTCACGGCTTGCCTTTATCCTTGTCCTTGGCCTTGCCCTTGCCGTTGTCGTTTCCAGGGCCCTTCTCGACCCGCTCGAAGGCGCCGCTGTCGCAGCCGTCCCCCTGCGGGCGAGCTATGCCGCGCTGATCGGTCGCCGGGCACGACGCAGCGTTGGCCGCCCCGAGTGCTGGGCTCTTCTTCGCGAGCGCATGCGTCTGGGTCGGCCCTCCATTGTCCGCCAGCGCCGCCAGCAACGGGTCGACGCTCGGCTCGTCGCCGTCAGCGGTGAGGTTGCAGGTGGCGTCGCTGGCGATGTTGCCGCCGTTGGAGGTGAGCACTGCCAGGCCGCCGCCGAAGGCGATGCACTGGTCTCCGGCGTTTCCGGCGATGATGCTGTTCTCCAGCGTCAGGCTGGCCGGCCCGCCGAATGTGCCGACGAACACCGCCGCCGTCCCTGGGCCCGGCGTGTTGCCTGTGATGGTCGAGTTCAGGACAGTCATGTCTCCGTCGGTGTGGAAGATCGCCCCGCCGTGCCAGGCTGGACCGGTGTTGCCGCTGATGGTGCTGTTGACGATCTGGGCGTCGCCCAGGATCCGCAGGCCGCCGGCGACGTCGGCTGACGTGTTGGCGGAGATGGTGCTGCGGATGATGTTGGTCGTGCTGTTGAAGAAGCTGTAGATGCCTCCGCCGACCCATCCCGAGCTGTTGCCCGACACGGTGCTGTCGATGAGGTTCAGCGCTGCCCCGTCGCCGTTGTAGATCCCGCCGCCGCCGTCGGTGAAGTCGCCACCGCCGGTGACCGCGTTGCCGGCGACCGTGACGTGGTCCAGCGTCAGCGTCCCGTTATTCCGGATGCCGCCGGCCTGGACCGCGCCGAGTCCGTCGACGACCTCCACGTGGCTGATCTCTGCGCTGACACCGGAATCCACGACGAACACGCGGCTGGTGTTGTTGCCGCTGATCCGGAGGCCGGGCGCGCCAGAGGCGTCGATGGTCAGGTCCTTGCCGATGGTGAGCGCACCAGAGGCAAGCGTGATCGTCTCCCCAGCCAGAGCTGGGTCGAAGGTGATCACGCCGCCTGCGCTGACGCCGGCGATTGCTGAGCGCAGCGAGCCAGGACCCGAGTTGGCGGCAGTGGTCACGACGGCTTCTGAGGGCGCCGCCAGCTCGACGTGGTCGATGATCAGGGTGTCGAGATCACCGCCGGCGGGCAGCGCGAAGCCGTAGCCCCACACCTCGTTCAGCCCCAGCCCGTCGTCAGGCGCGCCAGCCGGCTGATCGCCGCTGCGCGCGAACTCCGAGAATGGGATGGACACCTGGCGCCAGCCCGTCGCGTCATCGGTGAACGACGCGTCGAACTGCTCGGCGCTGTCCGGGCCCTGGTAGACGCGGACGTACTCGACGACCATCTCCTGCGGGAAGACCGTGTCCTCGCCGACCGGGCCTGGGAAGGTGCCGCCCACCGCGAGGTTGAGCAGCAGGAAGAACGGGGCGTTGAAGACCCACTCCCCCGACACGTCGCCCGGATCAGCCGAGAAGTACTCCACGCCGTCCAGCAGCCACGAGATCCGATCCGGCGTCCACTCGACTGCGAATTCCCGGAACGCATCGCCCACCGGCTCGCCGACGTCGATGTGACCGCCGACGCCCTGGCCTCCCGAGTAGCCGGGACCGTGGATGGTGCCGTGCACGGTCTGTGGCTGGCGGCCGACGAACTCCATGATGTCGATCTCGCCGGACTGCGGCCAGCCCACCTCGCCGATGTCGGCGCCCAGCGCCCAGAACGCCGGCCACCAGCCATCGCCCTCGGGGACCTTGATGCTCGCCGCGATGCGCCCGTGAGCGAACTCGAGCTTGTTCTGGCTCAGCAGCCGCGCAGACGTGTACTCGCACGGTCCGTAGTAGCACTGCAGCGAGCCGTCCGCCTCCTCGGCGGTGATGACCAGGTTTCCTGCGCCATCATGGGCGGCGTTGTCGGTGCTGTCGGTGTAGTACTGGCGCTCGCTGTTGCCCCAGCCGGACAGGCCGTTGACCAGGCCGTCGCCGATCTCATGCGTCCAGTGGTCCGGATCAGGCGGCGATCCCGCCGGGCCATCGAACTCATCCGACCACACCAGATCCCACCCGGCCGGGCCGGGATCGGCGCCGCGGTTGTCCTTGAGCGTGACGGTGATCTCGTCGCCCGTGCCCTCTCCGTAATGCCAGAACGTCAGGCCCTCAGGCAGGCTCCAGTCCCGCCCCAGCGGGAAGTCGCGCCGCAGCGCCGCGCTGGCCGAATCCGAGCGCTCGGCGATCAGGACTCCCTCGCGAGGCGCCTGGCCAGGGCGCTCCAGCGGATCGCCGGGCGTCACCTTGACGCTGTCCAGGTCCACGTTGCCCGAAGCGTCCCAGAGGTGCGGGAAGCTCTCGAAATCATCGACCAGCCCCGGGTCGAACCGCTCGGCGTCCTCAATCGTGACCGCCGCTTGGCCCACAAAATCCAGATCCGCGTTCACCGGGTTGGAAAGCTGCAGGATGACCCGGCGGTCCCCGGTGTACTTGCCGTTGCCGAAGGTGGCGACCTGGAATGCCTGCTCGCGGTTGCCCGGCGGGAACGTCAGGGTCCCCGACACCGGCGTGTAGTCATCGTCGGGGATCGCCGCTCCCTGGAGATCAACGCTGGCGTAGTCGACGGTGACCGTGGCGGTCTCGGCGGTCTGGTTCAGCCGGACGACGACCGTCGCGGCCGCGCCCTCGGCGACGTCGTAGCTGGTCGAGGTGAACCCGACGCGCATGGGCAGGTCGACCACGCCGAACAGGCTGACCTGGCCGAGATGCCACGTGACGTCCCCGCCCGTCGGCGTGTCGCCGCCGAAGGCCCAGCCGTGCACCTGCTCGCGGGTGAACCCGTCGTTGGGCGCCCCGTTGCCGATGTCCTTGCGCACGAAGTGGGAGAACGGAATCTCGAAGTAGCGCCAGCCGGAGAAGCTGTCGGTGAACGGGTAGGTCCAGCGCTCGGCGTCGTCAGTGGTCGATCCCGGGTTGCGGTTCTCCAGGACCTCGAAGAACAGGTTCGTGCCGGTGTTCTGGCCGTGCAGCCAGAAGCTCACGCCTTCGGTGTCGCTCCAATCCTGGGATGACCAGGCGTCCATCGCGTCATTGGAGAAGCTGCGCACGAAGCCGGCGAACGAGCCGAGGTTCATGTCGACGCGCACCGTCGAGGCGGGGCTTCCGAACTCCAAGGTCTCCGGCGCCGGCGGCGTCGGCTCGTCCGTGATAGCAACCGACGTGGCGCCG
>DATKBU010000352.1:0-15682 GCA_035513815.1 Egibacteraceae bacterium | reverse complement strand
GCGCGGGAGTCGCGGTCCGGCGCCGCGCCGGTCGCCGCGCCATCGCCATCTTCCCGCGAGCGGTTGGATCGCGTGCGCTTGCGCGTCGGTGCGGGCGCGTCGCTCTTCGGCCGACGGTTCGCAGCGGGGGCCTGCGCCGCGAGCTTCGGGCGCGGCTCGCGCGGAGGGAGATCGAAGAGCTCGTCGAGGATCTCCGAGGTGGAGAAGACCTCGATCGTCTCTGCGGAGATATCCAGCGCGCGCTTGATCATCTCGACGCGAGCCAGCTCGTTCCACATCGCCAGGGTGATTGCGACGCCGGCCGCGCCGGCCCGACCGGTGCGCCCGATGCGGTGCAGATACATCTTCTCGTCGTCAGGGCAGTCGTAGTTGACGACGTGGGTGACATCATCGATGTCCAGTCCGCGCGCGGCGACCTCAGTGGCGACCAGCACGTCAATGGTGCCGCTGCGGAATCGCTGCAACGTCCGCTCCCGGGCCTCCTGGCGGAGGTCGGAGTGGATGGGCGCCGCGGCGATGCCGCGGTCGCGAAGCTCTTCGGCCAGCACGTCGGCCATGCGCTTGGTGCTGGTGAACACCAGGCACAGCCCCCGGTCAGGGCTCTGAAGGATGCGCGCGAGGACGGCTGGCTTGTCCATCCGGTGGCAAGAGAAGAAGTGCTGCTGGGTCGCGGGCGCGATGTGCACTTCTTCGACCTCGGCGCGCAGGAACGTTGGCTGCGTCATGTGGCGGCGGGCCAGCGCCACCACCGCAGCTGGCATCGTCGCCGAGAAGAGCATGGTCTGACGCTCGGGCGCGCACGCCTCGATCAGCTGCTGGACGTCGGGCAGAAACCCGAGGTCCAGCATCTCGTCAGCCTCGTCCAGGACGAGCGCGGTGACCGATGACAGATCCAGGATCCGTCGGCGCATCAGATCGAGCAGTCGTCCGGGCGTGCCGACCACGATGTGCGCGCCCTTGGCGATCGCGTCCGACTGAGCTTCGATGGCCTTTCCACCGTAGACCGCGACAACGTCGATGCCCGTGCGCTGACCGGCCTGCTGCAGATCGCCCCGCACCTGAAAGCACAGTTCCCGCGTCGGAACGACGACCAGCGCCTGGACCCGGAGCTCCTGGGGCGCGGCTCGCTGCAGCAGCGGGATGCCGAACGCCAGCGTCTTGCCGGTGCCCGTGCGCGCCTGGCCGATCAGATCAGCGCCAGACAGGGCCAGCGGCAGGGTCAGCTCTTGGATTGGGAACGGGGAGGTGATTCCGGCTTCGGTGAGGGCGGCGGCGATGCGCGCATCTACACCGAAGTCGATGAAGGACTTCGTTTCATTCACTTGGGTCTCTCACTGATATCTGGGAATGGAGTGGTCGATGGTCTGCGACCACTCGTCGATTCCGCCGTCGACGTTGGCGAGGCGGTCGTAGCCCTGCGACTCGAGCCACATGGCGGCCTGAAGACTGCGCCCGCCGGTGTGGCAGTACACGATGATCTCGCGCTCCTCGGACAGCTCGTCGAGGCGGGCCGGCAGCTGGTTCATCGGAATGTGAAGCGACCCGGGGATAGAAGCCAGCTCCCGCTCCCAGGTCTCTCGCACGTCCACCAACAGCGGTGGCTCTATGTCGCGCAGGCGCTCAGCGGCGTCGCGCGGCGTGAGGTCTTCGATCATTGTCTGACCTCAAGGGTAGCAGGCGCCCGGCCTGGTCTGGTTCAACCGGCGCTCACGCGCCGGGCTGCTCCTCGCCCGGGAAGGATGCCAGCCCTCTCCACGCGAGCTGGGCCAGCAGGTCCACGGCGCGCTCGCGATCCTTGCCGGAATGCTCGAGCCACCATCGAGCCCCGGCGGTCGCCAACCCGCGCACGCCCGACGCCAGCAGCTGCGCCTCGCCAGGATCCAGGCCGGCGTCTTCGGCGATCAGGGCTCCGACGACTTGGGCCATGCGCTGCATCGCCTGATCCACCTCGTCCCGTCCCGCCTGATCGTCTGCGCGCTCTGCGCCGAGCAGAAGGCGAAACCGTCGATCCTGGACAAACCCGAAGTAGGCGGCGATCGCATCGCGGACGCGCTCGCGATTGTCAGAGGAATCCTCCAGCGCCATGCCCACCTGCGACTCCATCTCCGCGATCGCCTCGCGGACCGTCGCCAGGTACAGCTCGCGCTTCGAGGCGAAGTGCTGGTAGAGGACCGGCTTGGTCACTCCCGCGCCGTCCGCCAGCTGCTCCATCGACACGCCGTGGAACCCGCGTTCGGCGAAGGCGCGCGCAGCCACGTCGAGCAGCTGGGCTCTGCGATCGGAAGCGCTCAGTCGCCGAGGGACGGACATGGTGTGGGTGCCTAGGGTCGAGGAGGGAGCGGGATGAGGGTGCCGTCCAGGGGCGGGGAGGGCAAGCGGCGCGTCAGTCAGGCGCTTCCGCGAAGCCGGCGCTGAGCTCTCGCACGAGGTCGTCTTGGAGCCAGCCCAGGTAGAACAGCGCGACGCTGGCTGGCGTGTCGGGATCAGGACCGGCTTGCCAATCCTCCTCCGACTCCACCCCGAGCATCACCCCGAGCGTGAGGCGCGCGTCGTTGACGGCGCTGAGCCACGCGGCGGCTTGGTCCGGCGACAGCTCGACAGCCCACCGATGGCCGTCGGACTCTCCGTTGTTCAGCGTGGCGGTGAACGCATCCACGGCGGCGAGACGCTCCGCGACTAGGCTGTCGCCCATCATCTGCCGGTACTCGGCTTCCTGGTCGCGGTCGCCGTAGGCAGCCGGGAACAGCCTGGCGCCCACTTCGCGCGGTCCCGCCCCGGCCACGATCGCCCGCAGCTGCTGCGCGAGGCTCCGCAGCAGCGCGTGCTCGTCAGGGCCCAGTCGAATAGCCACGTCGCCGGACTCGAGGCGCAGGATCGCATGGGGTTCCGACATCGTCGAACGGTCCTTACTCGCGCGCCAAGGTTGCCTGGAGCCCGTGTGCGTGAAGGCGCGCGACATGCATCTCGCAGCGTTCGCGCGGCCCGCTGGCCACCATGGCTTTCCCCTCGTTGTGGACTCTGAGCATCAGCGTCGTGGCCGTCTGCTCGTCGTAGCCGAACAGCTTGCGCAGGACGAACACGACGTAGGACATCAGCGTGACGGGGTCATTCCAGACGATGACCACCCAGGGCGCGTCGCGATCGGTCTGCTCCGCTCCCGTCGGCCTGCGCACGCGCTCCGGGGCGATGGTCCCCGGTGCCGCTGCAGCCATCTACCCCTCCCCCAACGATCTGGACGCAGACTAGCTGGTCCGGCGTTGAGGCTGCGGGCCGGTGAGCTCATCGGCCACGGCGATCACGTCGCGCGGTGCCCAAGGGCGCAGGCCCCAGTGTCAGGGCTCACCGGGAACCCGCACATCACGCAGGGCCCTGGCTGGGCGGGCTCCGCCGCCGCATGGGGCGGGGAGGGCTCTGCCGCGGCTTGGGGCGGCGGAGGCGGTGCAGCAGGCTGAAGCGTCGTGGGCGCGGGCGGCGGGGGCGGCACCGCGACAGGGGGCGGCTGCGGCGCCATCGGAGGTGGCGGCGCGACGGCGGGGGCGGGCGGCGGGGGAGGCGGGGCGATTGAGCTCTCGACGGGCTCGCGATGCTGGGGCTCCGGCGCCGCGACGGGCGGGGGGGAGGAGACGCTGTTGATCGCGGCAGGCGCGGTCGGCGCAGGCGCGGAGCTCACGTCGCGGTTCGACGGCGGATGGCTCGGCCCGACAGGTGCTGCGGGCGCCTTGCGGCCGAGCAGCCGTCCAATCAGGCCGCGGCGCTGCGACTCCTGCTGCGGCATCGCGCGCGGCACCGACGGTTGAGCGGGAGGGGCGTTCGGCGGGGCGGCGGGCGCAGGAGCAGCGGGCTGCCCGGAGGCCGCCGCGCCGTCGGCGGTGTGGCCGAGCTGCGGACGGGGCGCGTCGGCCGGCCGCTCCCCGATCGGGGCGGCGCGGGGCGGTGCGGAGGCCGCAGGGGGACCAGCCTGGCGCGTGGCGACAAGCTTGCGCTGGGTCGCGGTGCGCTGAGCCGCCTCAGCTCTATCCGCGTCCTCATGCAGGCGCACAGCCTGCGACGGCGTCAACTCCACCGGCGGCGCTTGCCGATCCACCCGTTCGGGGTAGAACGCCACTTCCAATGCACGCGCGGCGTCCTCTTCGGGAGCCGGCTGTGCACCGGATGAGGGCTGCACGTGCTCGACCATAGAGATCCTAGTCACGGAGCGTGTTCTTGGGGTATGCTCCGGAGGGGGGGCGGCGGGATGTCTCATCTCTGTCCTCCATCGGCCGTAGGTGACGGGGCCTTGAATTGGTACGGGGATGTGAGTGCGGGCGGGGATGGGTGAAATGAGTAAGATTCCTGACGTTCAGCAGGCTGTCAGAGACCTTGAGGGCGTGGCATTCGCTGCAGTGCGATGGCCCGACCCCAAAGGTCCGGCCACGCTGCGGGTTGAGTTCGCGGAGGGCGCCGACCGGGAACAAGTGACCCGCGAGGTTCTGGATACGCTCCGTGAGGTTGGAGGAGTCGATTTGGAGACCATGGAGATTCGCATCCCGGAGCCGCCTCCCGAAGGACACCGAGAGGGGCACCCGCGACCTGTGTTCACCGGCATGTCGGTCGACCGGCGCGAGCTGGACTCGGCGGTCGAGGTGACCCTGACGTTCAATGGCCGCCACGTGACCGGTCATGCCTCCGGCCTCGCGACCTGGCAGGAAGGCCCGCGGACCGCGGCCGCCGCCGCGCTGCTCGCGCTCAGGGAGTTCCTGCCCTCCTCGGTGCGAGTCCAGCTGGAATGGCTGGAGGTCGTGGAGGGCTCGGCCTGGGGTCGGCCGAAGATCGTGCAGAGCGCGGTCACCTGCCTCACCCGCCAGGGCGAAGAGGTGTTCGTGGGCACGGCGTTCGTGGTGAACGACGTGCGCGAGGCCGCAGTGCGCGCGACGCTTGATGCGCTGAACCGGCGGCTGGATCGGCTCATCGCTCAGTCCTCCTGATCGATCGCCTGGCTGCTGGCTGACGCCGCCAGGTCCCCGATGATTGCGCCCAGTGCGCATTCCCGAGGATCGACATCGGGCCGCAGCCCTTTGTACGAGGGGGCGCGCAGCCGCCCCGAGTCGGTGACCTCGGAGTACTCCACCGCGCAGACAAGCGTCGGCGCCACCCAGTGCGGTGCGGGGCGCAGTCGCTCCGTCAGACGGGAGAACGGCGACGTGGAAGCGGCGCGCTCGTCGAGCATCTCGCCCAGGCGGCGCAGCTCGGCGTCGTCGAAGCCGGTCCCGCACTTGCCGACGAAGCGCAGCTCTTCTCCGTCGTGCGCGCCCAGAAGGAGGCTGCCGAGCCGGCCCGCCCGCCCGCCTTCGCCTGACTGCCAGCCGCCGATCACACACAGCGCCGACTTGCGGACCTTCAGCTTGCGCCATTCAGGGCTGCGCCGCCCAGGCCTGTAGGGCGACGATGCGCGCTTGGCGATCAGGCCCTCCAGCCCCTGCGACCGGGCGGCCTCGAACAGCGCGATGCCGTCGGCCGCCACCGGCTCGCTGCGGCGCAGGCGCTCGCCTGGGACCACGACCTCATCGAGGCGCGCGAGGCGATCCCGAAGCGGGAGCCCGACGAGCGACTCGCCATCGACAGCCAGCAGATCAAACGCCATGTAATGGACTGGCGAGTGCTCGCGCAGACGGCGGAGGGCCCGCTCGTCGCGAACGTGCATGCGCTGCTGCAGCCGTTGAAACGACGGCCGCCCTGCCTCGTCTAGCGCCACGATCTCACCGTCGAGCACTGCGTTGCGCGCCAGGATCCGCTCCCACATGCCCGACAGCTCCAAATAGGCGGCGGACACGTCATTGCCGTTTCGGGTGCACAGGCGAGTGGACCCGTCCTCGGGCCCGCTGGGCCTCGTCAGGGTCGCCAGCGCGCGGATGCCATCCCACTTGATCTCGAACAGCCACTCAGGATCATCGAACGGCGCCCCGCCGTCGATCGCAAGCATCGGCGAGATGCGCGGGGGCGGGCCCGGCAGGCCTGCCTGCGCATCGCCGCTGCGCAGCACGATCCACTGCGACCCGTCCTCTCCGCCGGTGCGGACCAGGTGGAACTCTCCCTGGTGGCGCGCGCCTCGCAGGCGGAACGAGACCTTGTCGTCGGTCCACTCCACCAGCTCGTACGTTCCGCTGTCCCAGATCCGCACTGGCCCTGCCCCGTACTCGCCCGCGGGTATGTCACCGGAGAAGCTCATGTAGCTCAGCGGGTGGTCCTCGGTCCGCACCGCCAGCCGGCGCACGCCCGGGACATCGGGCAGGCCCTTGGGGATCGCCCACGAAGGAGCGGTCCCATCGCGCTCCAGCCGCAGATCATGGTGCAGGCGCGTGGCCAGATGGTGCTGGATGACGAAGCGCGGCCCATCGTCGGCGGGCGGGGGCGGAGGGTCGTCGCCGGCCGGTTCCGGTGTCAGCGAGAAATCCCGCTTGCCGCGATAGGCCGAGAGCGCCGCCGGGGTCGTCGGCGGCGGCTGCGCCGCCTGCGTGCTCGGCGATCGGCGTGCCGAGCGGGCGCCGCCCTCTTCGCTGCCGGGCGCCCGGGCGCGGCGGCGGGCGGGCGCAGCGTCGTGGCTGCGGGTGCGCTCAGGGTCGCTGTCCTCATCCGCGTCCATGCCCACCGCCCGCATCGCGGCGCGCAGGTCCTGCCCGCCCTCCAGCACCGGCGCGTACAGATCGCCCACGCGCTCAAGCCGCGAGAAGACGGTGCTGATGGTGAAGTCCTGCGGCTCGGCGCCGCCGGCGACCTCGTCCCAGGTCAGCGGCGTCGCGACCGGCGCGGCGCGCTCGGGGCGGGCGCTGTAGGTGACCACGATGCTCTTGCCCTCGGTGTTCATGTTGTGGTCGAGGAACACCTGGCCTGAGCGCTTGGACACCTGCCACTGCATCGTGGTGCGCTCCGGGTCGGCGCGATTGATCAGGCGGCAGACCCGCTCGACCCATTCGGTCACCTGCCGGTACGGGTGCACTGGGTCCAGCGGCACATGCACCTGCATGCCCGTCGCGCCGGAGGTGCGCGCATAGCCGCGGAGCCCGAGCTCGTCCAGGACCGCGCGGATCAGCAGGGCGACCTCGCGGACCGTCGCGAACGGCACATCGAAGGGGTCGAGGTCGAAGAAGGCGTAGTCGGCGGTGCCGATCCGCTGGACCGGGCTGTGCCAGCTGTGCATCTCGATGCAGCCGAGGTTGGCCAGCCACACCAAGGTCGGGCGGTCCTCGGCGAGCAGGTAGTCGATCGTCTTGCCGTCGTCGCGCGAGGTCACCTCGGCGGTGGCGACCCAGTCCGGCGTGTGGTTCGGTGCGTGCTTCTCGTAGAAGAACTCGCCGTCGGCGCCGTCGGGCATGCGCTTGAGGGTCAGCGGGCGGCCGCGCAGGTGCGGAAGGATCCAGTCGGCGATGTTGAAGTAGTAGGCCAGCAGGTCGGCCTTGGTGTAGCCCTCGGGCGCCCAGAAGAGCTTGTCGAGGTTGCGCACGCGCACCTCGACGCCGTCGACCGAGCACCACCATTCGCCTCCCCGCCTCACGGCCGGCAGCGGCTGTGGGAAGGCGATCGTGGTCGGCACGGCGCTCATGACGGCCAGCCTGCACGCTGCGCGGCGCTGCTGCCAGGGCGGATGGCGCGCGGCTCGCGACGCGCCGTGGGCGCCGGGACCGCGGATGAGTGATCCTGCCGCGCCTCGTCCGTTGTTTCTCAAGCGAATCGGGCGAATCGGGGTCCCTGAGGCGTGCGGGAGGCGCGATCAGTTGCTCGGCGCTGGCATTCGGGTAGAAGATGGCCCAGTCGCCGGCGGCTCGACTGCTTCCCCGTGCCGGCTCGAGGAGGACTGGAAGAATGCGGACGCTGTGGAAGGGGGCGCTGTCCTTCGGCCTGGTCACCGTGCCGATCCGGCTGTACCCGGCGACTGACGACAAGGGCATCTCGTTCAACCAGCTGCGGGCCTCTGATCACTCGCGCATCGGCTACAAGCGAGTGGCCAAGGCGGACGACAAGGAAGTCGAGTACGACGACATCGTCAAAGGCTACGAATACGAGTCCGGTCGCTACGTGGTGTTCACGCCCGAGGAGATCGATTCGCTGAAGCCTGCGTCGAGCCGGACGGTGGAGATCCAGCAGTTCGTGCCGCTGGACCAGATCGACCCCATCTACTTCCAGCGCAGCTATTACCTCGCCCCGGACGCTGCGGGGGCGAAGGCCTATGGGCTCCTCGTCCAGGCGATGCGCGACAACGACACCGTCGCCGTCTGCACGATCACGCTGCGGGACAAGGAGCACCTGGCGACTCTGCGCCTGCGCGGGGACCTGCTGGTCATGGAGACGATGTACTGGCCGGACGAGATCCGCGAGGTGTCGCTGGAGGATCTGGACGCCCCCGAGATCCCCGAGCCTCGGCCGCAAGAGGTGAAGATGGCCAAGGCCCTGATCGAGAACCTCACTGAGGACTTCGATCCGACGGCGTACCGCGACGAGTACCGCGAGCGCCTGCTGTCCGCCGTCGAGGCGAAGGTCGAGGGCGAGGAGGTCACCATCGCCGAGGACGCCGCCCAGCCGACAGAGGTCGTGGACCTCATGGAGGCGCTGAAGCGGTCCGTCGATGAGTCCAAGCAGCGCGCCAAGGCCGAGCAGGACGGCAAGGCGGCCGGCAAGGGCAAGCGCAAGGAGGCGTCGTGACGCCAGCGCGGGCCCGGCGCACCGCGCCGCGGTCAGGAGGGCGCGCGGCGTGGCGTTGATCCTCTTCGCGCTGTTCATCGTGGTCCCGGTGATCGAGATCGCCGTGATCATCCAGGTCGGCCAGGCGATCGGGGGCGGGTGGACGCTCGTGGCGCTAGTCGCCGTGTCGATCGCGGGCGCCGCGCTGGTCAAGCGAGAAGGCGTGCGGGCCTGGCGCCGATTTCAGGAGGCGCTCGCCCAGGCCAGGGTCCCCGCCGCGGAGGTCGTCGACGGCGCGCTGGTGCTGCTCGGCGGCGCGCTCATGCTGACGCCCGGGTTCGTGACGGACGCCGTCGGGCTGCTGCTCGTGTTCCCAGTGACGCGCGCGCCCGTCAACCGCTTGGTGCGCAGTCGCGGGCGACGGCTCGCCGGCCTCGGGCCCCTCCGCCGCCGTGCCGGCGCGCCGCGGTCGCCTGATCGGAGCGAGGGCGCAATCGACGTGGAGGTGGTCCATGTCGAGCGCTCCCGCCCGTCGGAGGATCACGAGCCGGGAGGAGAGCTTCCTCCAAGTTGAGGCCTCGGACGAGCCATAAGAGACCGGCCTAGACTCGGACGAAGCGATCCATGCCACGGAGGACTGATCATGACCAGGTCGGCTGCGTTCTTCGACCTCGACCGCACGCTGATGTCGGGCAGCAGCGCGTATCACTTCGGCAAGGCGTCGTACCGCGAGGGCCTGCTGCCCCTTCCGCGACTGCTCGCGGATGCCGCGAACGGTGTGACGTTCCGGCTGTTCGGGGCGTCGGACGCGAAGTCGGAGGCGCTGCGGGACCGGATCCTGGAGAGCGTCGCCGGGGTGCCGGCTGAGACGCTGCGTCGGGTCTCCGCGAGCGTCGTGGAGGATCTGCTGTCCGAGATCCGGCCCGAGGCGCAGGCGCTGCTGGACATGCATCAGGAGGCGGGGCGCGACGTCTACATCATCTCCGCGAGCCCTGTCGAAGTCGTCTCAGAGCTTGCGCGCGCGCTGGACATCACCGGAGGGCTGGGCACGCAGAGCGAGATCGTCGAGGGCATGTACACAGGCCAGCTCGCCGCTCCGTTCTGCTACGGCGAAGGGAAGGCGGAGGTTGTCCGCAAGATCATCGCCGAGCGGGGCTATGACCTGGAGTCGTGCTATGCCTATGCAGACTCGGGCAGCGATCTGCCGATTCTGCAGCTCGTGGGCCACCCGGTGGCGGTCAACCCCGATCGAACGCTCATGGCCGTCGCGCACCGCCGCGGCTGGCCAGTCGTGGAGTTCAACCGCCAGGCGAAGCGGCTCACTCGGCGTTCCCTCCTGGGGGCGGTCGCGGTCGGGGCGGCGGCCGCCGGCTACCTCGCCGGGCACCGCCAAGGGTCGGCCCGGGCGCTGGACATGGATCGCCGCGCGTCGCGCCGGCGGCGCGTCGTGGACCGCTAGCGCTCTCCCCAGATGCGCTTCCGCTCCAGCGAGTATCTGGTCGCGCTGCTCCAAGAGGTCCAGGCGGCGGCTGACCGCATCGCGCGGGGGGATCCCGCAGGCATTCGCAGCGCCCTGCCGCAGGCGAGGCGAGACTACGCTCGGTTGTCGGCCAGGCTCGACGCCAGCCCGCTGACCGATGACACCGCCGACCGCGTCGACGCGGGAATCGCGCCTGCGGTCGCGGGCCTGGCGACGGGCGCTGAGCCCGTCGCCCAAGACGGCGGCTGGGCTCACGTTCTCAAGCTGGACACCGCTGCCACGCAGGACATCGCCGGCGTGGAGTACTCGAACCTGCTCGCCGCCTTCGACGCCGAGCCCGCGGCCGCGGAGGCCGTGCTGGACGATCCGCTCGAGGCCCTCCACGGCCTGCACGAGGTGATCTGCCGTGGGCTGGCGGCCCCGGACGTGATCGGTCGCGCGCGGCGCAGTGCGCAGGCGGTGCACGACGGCGCCCAGGGCATGGTGCTGTACAACGCCCCGCCGCCTGAGGCCCTCCCGGCGCTTCTGGACGAGCTCGCGGTCTGGGTCACCGAGCACGGGGAGAGTCTGCCGGGCGTGATCGTGGCCGGCGCCGTCCACGAGCGACTGCTGGAGTGGCAGCCGTTCGAGGCGGCCAACGGCCGGCTGGCGCGCGCCGCCGCTCGGGTGATCCTCCGTGCCCGCAGGGTGGATCGGCACGGCCTGGCGGTCGCCGAGCGACTGCTCGCGGTCGATCCGGGGGCCTACCACGGGGAGGTCGCCGCGACGATCCGGCGCCGGGGCGATCTCGGCTTATGGCTCGAGCGCTACGCGGAGGCGGTCGCGGCCGGGCTGGAGGACGCCGCCGCGCTGGTGGGCCCGCGCCCTTCGGCCCCTGAGCGGGCGTCGGCGCTGTTCGCCGAGCTGTCCGTTGACGGACCGGTGACGGTGGCCGACTTCGCACGCGCCGCTGCACAGCCGCTCCCGGCTGCCCGTGAGGACCTGTTGGCTCTTTGCGCGGCCGGCATCGCGCAACGACAGCCCGGCAGTCGCGGTCTGCGCTATCGACGTGCTGCTATTTCCTGACGAATACGTTTCTTCTTCCCACAGATTGTCCCTTCGGACAGGCTTGACGGGCGTCGGAACAGGAGAACGTGAGTCGGCGGTGCATCCGCTCCGCCTGATGGAGGCGCAAGAGGGCTCCTGGTCATCGCCCAGGCACTGAATTCAATGAAGGAGAACAGATGAAGCTGCGCAAGAATCTGCTTGCCGCCCTGATGGTCGGGCTGATGGCCCTCGTCGGGGCCGCGTGCGACACCGACGCGGGCGAGGTCGACGACGAGATGATCACCCCGCTGCCGGAGGAGACCACTCCGCTGGACGACGGGACTCCGCCGCCAGACACCGACCTGACCGAGACCCCCACCGAGTGATGTGAGCGTCCAGCGCTGAGGCCGCCCCCCGGGGGGGGCCTCAGCGCTCTTGGCGGGCACTCAGCGGATGCCATCGCGCAGATGCCGGCTGACGGTCGCGCGGAGATCCTCCAGCCGCTGGCTGCGGCGCACAGGCCAGCCCGCCAGCGCCTTCGGGCGCATCTGACCGCTCAGCTCCCCGCAGCGCTCGCGCAGCTCAGCCAGCGATGAGGGCTCCGCACGTCGCTCGCCGCTCCGCATGACTTCCACGAGCAGCGGCTCTCCGTCCAGGCTCTCGTCGGCCAGGCCGATGGTGTCGGCCTCATCGGTGCGCCAGACCTGCTTGCGCCCTGGCGTGGTCCCCTTTCCCGGCGTGCCGCTCAGCTTCACGGCTGGCTGACCGTTGATCTCGACCATCTTGTAGACCCCCGACAGCGCCGGGTCCTGCTTGGCCGTGATCAGCGCGGTGCCGACGCCGTAGGCGTCGATGGGCGCCCCGGCCGCTTCGAGCGCCGCGACGCGCTCGGCGTCCAGGTCTCCTGATGCCACGATGCGAACGTGGGGAAATCCCGCGTCGTCCAGCCGCCGTCGGCTGTGGACGGCCAGATCCCCAAGGTCGCCGGAGTCCAGGCGAATCCCGTCGAGCTCATGTCCGCGGTCGCGCAGCTCGCCAGCGACCGTGATCGCATTGGGCACGCCGATGCCCAGCGTGTCGTAGGTATCCACGAGCAGGATGCAGCGATCCGGGAACGCGCGCGCGTACGCGCGGAAGGCCTCCAGTTCGCTGTCGAAGGCCATGACCCATGAATGCGCCTGCGTGCCGGAGACCTCCGCGCCGAAACGCCGCCCCGCCTCGACGTTCGAGGTCGCGGCGCAGCCGCCGATCACCGCCGCTCTGGCGCCGGTGACTGCGCCGTCCGGCCCCTGTGCGCGGCGGGCGCCGAACTCGATCACTCGCTTGCCTCCGGCGGCCGCGACGATCTGGGCCGCGTTGCTGGCGACCACGCAGCTGTAGCACACGAGATTGAGTAGGGCCGTCTCGACCAGCTGCGCTTGGCCGAGGGGCGCCGTCACGCGCAGCAGCGGCTCGTCAGGGAAGACGGGGGTTCCTTCGCGGATCGCCCATACGTCCCCGCGGAAACGCAGCTGCGACAGATACGCGAGGAACTCGTCGTCGAACAGCGCCAGCGAGGCCAGATAGTCGAGATCCTCGCTGCTGAAGCGCAGGCGCTCGAGGTAGTCCAGCGCCAGATCCAAGCCGGCGGCGACGACCAGATCGACGCCCGCCGGCGGGCGCCGGAAGTACAGGTCGAAGGTCGCCTGCTCGTCGGACCGGCCCTCGGCGTGGTAGCCGGCCATCATCGTGAGCTCATACAGATCTGTCAGGAGCGCCTGCGACATCGTCTTGTCGATCCGTTCTCGAGGTCAGGTGATGATCACGTCGTCGAGCAGCACCAGGTCGCCGCGCGCGAAGCTGTACAGCTGCGCTGGGCGGTGAGGCCCTCGCCGCTGGCCTGGCCCCTCCACGAGCATTCCCAGCGACAGGACCTTCTTGCGGAAGTTGCGTTTGTCGAGGTCGCGGTCCAGAACGGTCTCGTAGACCTCCTGCAGCTCGCTGAGGGTGAAGGTGTCCTCCAGCAGGCCGTACGCCACGTTCGAGTACGACAGCTTGCCGCGCAGCCGATCCACCGCGGAGCTGAGTATCTCGCTGTGGTCGAAGGCCAGGGGCGGCGCGTCGACTGCAGAGCGCCACACCGCATCGCCTGACACCGGCGTCGGGGATGGCATGAGGGCCAGATAGCTCGCGCTCACGATGCGACCACGGGGATCCCGCCCAGGTGATCCGAAGGTCGCCAGCTGCTCGAGGTGCCGCACGCTGCGCGCCGCAGGCGATCCCGGCTCGGCTGGCGCGACGACCACAGCGGCCCGTTCGCCCAGCGCCCGGCGGGCGGCGGCCTCGAGATCCTCGTCGGGGCGGACGAGCACGCCGGGCAGGGACCACTCGCCGGCGAATGGGTCGTGTCGGCGCCGGGTCAGCAAGACCTGCAGCTGCCCCCGGCCGCCCGCGTCCTGCGGGCCGACGTCGGCGACGGTCAGCGCGACCACGTCGGCGGCCACCGCGGCGGAGGCCGCGGCGTCGCTCACTGGTCGCCGGCCAGGACGCGCAGGATGTCCTCGCCATAGCGGGAGACCTTCGCCGGGCCGAGGCCGTGCACGCGGTGAAGCGCATCGACCGACGCGGGGCGCTCCGCCGCAAGGGCGGCCAGCGTCCGGTCGCTGAACACGACGAACGCCGGCTTGCCGTCCGCCTTCGAGCGCTCGAGCCGCCATGCGCGCAGCCGCTCGACGAGCGCGGGGTCGAGGTCGCTCGACCAGGCTGCCGCTGCACTGTCGCGCTTGCGGCGCTTTCCGGGCGCAGGGGCGGGCGACTGCGGGGCGCCGGGGCCCAGGCCGTACAGGAACCGAGATGGACGGCGGGCGACGGGCTTCCCGCGCCGGCTGGGTCGCGAGCGAGCCCAGGACAGCCACAGCCATCTGCGCGCGCGGGTCACGCCTACGTAAAGCAGGCGGCGCTCCTCATCGATCTCGGCGTCGGTCTTGGCGTAGGAGATCGGCAGCATGCCCTCCTCCAGCCCGACGACGAGCACGGCATCGAATTCCAGCCCTTTCGCGCGGTGCAGGGTCAGCAGCGTGACCGCGCCGTCGTCGCCGGGGGCCGTGTCGCCGGCGGCCGCTCGTGAGATCAGGTCGGCGACGAAGTCGGGGAGGCGCACGCCCGGGTCGTCGTCGGCCGCCTGGCGCGCGAGGTCGAGCAGCGCGGCGAGGTTTCGCCAGCGCTCGCGCGCAGCCTCGCCGGCGGGCTCGCGCCTGGGGTGCCACGACAGCCCTTCACGCAAGACGCGCTCGACCTCGCGATCCACGCGAGCCGGCGCCGCCGGTTTCGCATCTCCCACCGGCGGCGGGCCGAAGGCCTTCCGCCCTCCGCCCGCTGCGCGCTGCAGCAGACTCAGCGCCTGGCGGATCTCGCGGCGGGCGAAGAAACCGCCCTCTCCGCGCAGGGCGTACGGGATCCCGGCGTCGCGCAGGGCCTCCTCGTAGGGCTCGGACTGGCTGTTCACCCGGTAGCACACGGCGATCTCGCGGGCGCGGACGCCGTCCGCGAGCAGCCGGCGGATCTGTGCGAGGACTCCGGCGATCTCGGCCTCGGCGTCGGCGAACTCGACCAGCTTCGGCGCCGGCCCGCCCCTCGTCTGCGCCTCCAATCGCTTGCTCCGGCCCGCGCCGGAGCGGCGCAGCACGCGGTTGGCCAACTCGAGCACCTCCGCCGTCGAGCGGTAATTCGCGGTGAGCGTCACCATCGACGCGTCGGGATAGGTGCGGCGGAAGCCCGTGAGATAGCTCGATGACGCGCCGGTGAAGCTGTAGATCATCTGGTCGTCGTCGCCGACGACGCAGACCTCCTGCGAATCGCCCAGCCAGGCCCGCAGCAGCGACCACTGGGCGGGGTTCACGTCCTGGAACTCGTCCACGGTGACGCTGCGGTAGCGCTCGCGGATGATCGCGGCGACGCTCGGATGCTCGAAGATGATGCGCGTCATCAGCAGGAGCATGTCGTCGAAGTCGATGAGGTTGCGGTCCGCCTTGTGCTGCTCGTAGGCGCGGTACACCGCCGTCATCGGCTCGGGCTCCAGCGGGCCGTCGCGGGCGATCGCCGCCTCGGTGTAGCCCTCCGGGTCCAGGCAGCGCGCCTTGGCCCACTCGATCTCCGCAGCCAGGTCCTGCGCCTCGACGCGGTGCCGGCGCGCGGCGGGGATCAGCGCGCCGACCTTGGAGCTCAGCAGCTCCGGCAGCGGCCCGGTTCGAACCTCGGGCCAGAAGTGGCGCAGCTGCGCCCAGGCGGCTGAGTGGAATGTCGCCGCGCGGATCGGCCCGGGCAGCCCGAGCGCCCGCAGCCGGTGGCGCAGCTCGGCGGCGGCCTTGTCGGTGAACGTGACGGCAAGGACCTGGTCGGCGCGCATGCTCCCGGTCGCGACCTGATGCGCGATCCGGTGGGTGATCGTCCGGGTCTTGCCCGACCCCGCACCGGCGAGGATGCACACGGGGCCGCTGAGCGTCTCCACAGCAAGGCGCTGCTCGGCGTTCAGGCCGTCGAGCAGGT
>DATKBU010000351.1:0-3320 GCA_035513815.1 Egibacteraceae bacterium | reverse complement strand
CCAGGCGCTCCGGGCGCAGCACGAGGCGCAGGGGCTCAGCTTCGACGCGCGGACGTTGCGCCCGCGCTGGGCAGGAGAGCCTCTGAATGTGGGCTGGGCGATCGACGTCCTGCATCCCCTGGCCAACCGACTCGCGGAACGGGGGAATCGCCTCCCTGATGATGAGCCTGGCGGAGGAACGAGCGACGGCGAGGCCCAGAGCTGGGGATCTGCATGGCCCGCAATGCGGGATGAGACTGGGTGAGCGTCGGGTGGCTGGGCGGGGTTACCCGACCGGACCACGTGTCGCTCGTCAGGGAGTGCTGGTGCGCGGACCAGCATCGCAAAGCGCATGGTCGAGGAGATCATCGACGATGTCGCCGAAGTCACCGACGTTCACAACCAGCTGCGTGTGCAGGAAGGTAGCGACCGGAAGACCGAGTCCGAGAGGGGGCGCGGGAATGGCCGTTCCGTCGCATCCGCAACCGCCGGGCAGGCATCCAGCGGGTGCCGGTAATCCAGCAGGGTCCGGCAAGTGGACAGCGCGAGGGCGGCGGCCGGATCTCGCCGCGCCCTCGGCTACTGAGGGCGACGCCAGCCGTTTCGATGTGGACGCTGGGCCCTGGCGGCGCTCGGGCGCGCGATCGAGGTCTTTCCCGAAACCGTCGAACCGCTGTCGACCGGTAGCCATCGTACAGCCGGAGACACTGGCCACCGCCCCGGTTACGAGCTCGATGCTGCGGCGATTCAGGTTCCTCGTTCAGTCGGTCGGCAATTGTGCGAGTTGAGCGTCGAACCACTCGATCCAATCCTGGCCTGGCTGCAGACGGTCCCTTCCCTTGAGCTCTGCCAGGATCGCGCGCCCCCGCAGCAGGTAGTGACGGCGCAACTGGACAGTCTGCGCGGAAGCCAACGTCCCTAGCCTGGCGCACGAGCCGACCACGTCCATCTGCCACTGGGTGTTCGCGGGATCGCGCGCGGCCAGCGCCTCCGCGATCCCGAGCCCCTGGCGATACGCCGCCAGCGCCCCCGGCCCGTCCCCCTGCGCCCCCAGCACGTCGCCGATCCGGTCCTGGCTCACCGAGAGGTCGCGCGGCGCTTGCGGATCATCTGGCGAGACCGCGGCAAGACGGTCGCCGAGAGCGATGGCATGTCGGTAGTGATCGAGCGCAGCGGCCAAGTTGCCGCAGATGCGCTCACCATCGCCCAGACTTACGTCGGCAGCCATGACCTCCCATTCCGCGCCCGCCTTGGTGGCGCCCGCGCGCGCCTGATGATAGGCGACCAGTGCTCCGGGAGTGTCACCCGCCAAGATGCAGGCATCTCCGAGCAACCGCCAGTTCTGCGGATCGTCCGGTTCGAATCGGGTCGCCGTGCGGTAGAACTCGACCGCCTTCGCAATGTCGCGGAAGAGGGCGAGGTTTGCGACGTTGCGGGCAGCCTCGGCTGCCTGCTGGCTGGCCCGCCCGGCAGCGTTGGCGCGGGCGGCGAAGACTCGCTCGAACTCGGCCTCGGCCGCGCGCGTGTCGCCGCGCCCCAGCGCTTCCCAGGGCCTTCTGGTTGTCGCGGGGATCGTCCGCCGCGGCCACCCGCCTGACGAGATCGCGGACGGTCGCGAGCAGGTTCTCGATCTGGCCCACCTGCACGTTCCGCTCGCGCTCGAGCTTGTGGACACGCGCCTCGGCCTCGGCGCTCTGCCGCAAGAGCGCATCGAAATCGGGACGAACGGCGAGGCGCGTCGCCCTCGCCACCGCGTCGCGAAGGCGCCCGACGTCGTCCTCCCAGCTCACGTCGCCGACGGTGAACACCTGCCACTCCAGCAGGTCGCGGAGATCGTCTGGGAGCATCCCCGCCGCCGGCACGAGCGCCGCTTCCACCAGCGTCGGAATCACGGTGACGCCCGACCCCCCGAGCGCGGAGCGGATCTCGTGGCGCACGAGGTCGTCGGCCTCGAACAGGCACGGGCCATTCGTCGCGTCGAGCCAGCGCGGCCCGATCACCGGGAGGCAGACGGCGGAACCCGCGAGCGCCGCGTCGATCGTGTCGCGCCACTTGCCGGCGCCGATACTCGCGACGTCCCGGAAGACATGCTCGCGTCCAAACCGATCCGCAGCCAGTCCTAGAGCCGCCCGGCAGCGCTGCGCGAGTCGTCGCGCCGGTAGCTGATGAAGATGTTCTGCCTCGGCGCCGCGTGGTCGACGGGGGTCGCCATGGCTACGGTCTCCCTTCCCGAGCGGCCAGGTGGGGCGACGCGACGATAGGCGGCACGCCGGGCGAGAGTCAAGCGGTGGCTGCCGACAGTCCGCGAAAGACTACCCGCGGCAGGCTCATCCCAGACCAGCTCGGCCAGCGAGGCGAGCGCCCGGACAGGCCGATGTGGTCCATGGCCCACGACAGCGGCATGGCGCCCGCCCGGCGGATGCGGCCATACGCCGTCATCAGGCCGGCGATGCCGCAGCAGGCGCCGGGGCAGCCGCCGGATGGATCCCCCGGTGTCCGTGCCGATCGCGCCCGGGACGTACCCCGCCGCCACCGCCGTCCCGAACGGCCGCAGCAGGCGTCGACGTCAGCCAGGCCGACGTCATTCCGCGCGACGAGCAGGTCACGTTGACGGGCACTGCGTCCAGTCGACGCGCAAAGCACAGTGGTCGAGGAGACCATCGCCGCGCGCGCCGAGGACTCGGGGAAGTGCCGTACGGACAGGGCTGAATAGTAGTATCCTCCCAGCGCTGGAACCGCATCAGGCCGACCATCTCCCGGGGGGGCGAATGTCGGACGCGATGGCCGTCCTCAGCTACACCCGCAAGGACGACGAGTTCTTCGGCGGCTCACATCACCTCGTTTCGCAAGACGCTGGAAAGCGCGCTCCACGTCGTGACCGGCCGCGAGACATCTCGCATCTTCCAGGACGTCGAGGGCATCGTCATCGGCGAACAATGGCAGAAGACGCTCGCCGCCGTGATCGACGCGGAACGCCAATTCAGTCACTCGAGCTCACGCTCGGCGCACCACGTGAGCGCGGCCATCGAGAGCGGGGCCCAGGGCGCCACGAACGATCCCGACGAGCTCGTGGCCATGGTCGTCGCCGCCTTTCGCTGACGCTGGCCAGGCGCTCCGCTCGCTCCTCGTGGACGTGATATCCGCCGGAGGTCGGCCGTGAACGCACGGATGCGGGTGAACTCGCTGATGGTGGAGCTGCATCGCTTCGGCGAGGCGGCCAGCTCGCTGCGCAAGGGCGAGCGGTACCTGCGCACGATGGGCGGGGACGCGCCGGTCTTCGAGTTCTCGATGGAGCTCGGAGAGGAGGACTTTCTCCGGAACCTCAACCGGCTGCGCTACGA
>DATKBU010000350.1:0-8717 GCA_035513815.1 Egibacteraceae bacterium | reverse complement strand
CAGCTGTTCCTGCGGCTGGTGAGCGTCGATGAGCAGGCCGACGACACCCGCCGCCGCGTCCGGCAGAGCGAGCTGGAGGCGCTGGACGTCGACCAGCCCGCGCTCCGAACGGTCATGCGCCAGTTCGGCTCGTATCGCCTGCTGACCTTCGACCGGGACCCCGTCACCCGAAGCCCCACGATCGAAGTCGCCCACGAGGCGCTCATCCGCGAGTGGCCGCGGCTGCGAGGCTGGATCGCCGAGCAGCGCGAGGAGCTGGTTCTGCATCGCCGGTTCGCCGCCGCCCTTCAGGAATGGGAGAACGCCGAACGGGCAGACGGCTTCCTGCTGGCCGGGGGACGTCTGGAGCAGTTCGAGACGTGGGCGGGCGACGCGCGGCTGCTGCTCACCCACCAGGAGCGGGCGTTCCTGGACCGCAGCCGAGCCTGGGACAGGCGACGCCGCCGGCAGCGAGCCGTGCTGCTGTGGAGCGCGATCGCCGTTCTGGCGAGCCTGGCCGCCGTCGCCTTCGCTCAGAGCCGCGTGGCCCGGCGTGAGGCGGTCGAGGCCACGGCTCGCCGGCTCGTCGGCGAGTCCGTGCTTGCGCTGGACGCAGACCCCGAGCTGGCGATCCTGCTGGCGCTGGAGGGAGTGGAGATCTCGCAGCGCGCAGCCAGCGCGGCGCTCCCTGAGGCGATCGGCGCGCTCCACCAGGCGGTGCAGGCCTCCCGCCTGGAGCTCCGCCTCGATGACGGCTGGGGCGACGTCGAGATCAGCCCAGATGGCTCGCTGCTCGTCACTGACTCGCTGGACCCCGAGTCGCTGCTGCCGGGCAGCGACGTCGTGGTGCGCGACGCCTTCACCGGCGCCCGGCTGCGAACGCTCAGCGCTGAAGCTCTCGTCACGCAGGAGGCGCGACCGACGGATGGCGGCGGCCGGGCGCTCGCCTTCAGTCCCGACGGCGAGCTTCTGGCAGTGGCGTATCAGCAGCCTCCAGGCGCTGAGCGGACGCCGATCATCCTCTGGGATCCCGGCTCCGGGCAGGAGATCAGGCGCCTCGCCGCGCCCGGCCAGGCGACCTGGAGCCCGGCGTGGAGCCCGGACGGCGATCTGCTCGCCGCGGCCAGCTCGGACGGCGCTGCGGACGCTGTAACGGTCTGGGACGCCTCGACAGGAGAGGAGATCGCGTCCTTCCAGTCGCCATTCGTCGGCCAGATCGGCTTCCACGAGGGCATGCTGGTCGTCACCCACGGGCCCGCTGGACGCGTCGGGTTCTACGACCCGGCGACCGGCGAGGAGGTCGATGCGCTGGAGACGCCCGGCCTGACCCCGGTCTACCTGGACATCGACCGCGCAGGCGACCGGGTTGTGCTGGCGGGCAGGCACGAGTCGCTGCAGGTGTGGCACCTGCCATCCCGGACGCTTCGGTGGTCGCGGCCGATCAGCTCCTCGAGAAGGGTCCAGGTCGACCCTGCGGGGCGGCTCGTCGCGCTGACTGGCGACGAGGGCATCGTGAGGCTGCTCGACCTCGACGACGGGTCGGAGTCGCTGACACTGGCCGGGCACACCGCATCGGTGTGGGACGTGGCCTATCACCCGGACGGCGAGCGGCTGGTCAGCGTCGCGACAGACGGTGAGAGCCGCGTCTGGGATATCACTGCGGGCGGGTCCCCGGCCATCGGCGCCATCGAGATCGCCTCCGGTCGCCCCTTCATCCTTGATTTCTCCCCCGATGGCGACGAGATCGGCGCCTCGACCTGGGACGGCTCGTTCGAGCGGCGAGCGGCGCCCGACGGCGAGCTGCTCGGCTCAGTGGAAGGGCTCGTGACCGAAGCCGGGGTGAGCCCGGCGGTCAGCCCCGACTGGCGACGCCTCGCCTCCGTCGCCGTCGGAGGTGAGGCCACCGTGGCGCAGCTGGCCTCCGGCGAGCCGGTCCAGGTGCTGCCTCCGTGCACGAACCCGCGGGCCTTCTCCCCTGATGGGTCTGCGCTGGTGCTCGACGGCCTGTGGCTGTGCGCGCTGACCGATCCGCCGGCCGGGCAGCCCTCGGAAGCGGATCTGCGCAGCCGGGTGATCGCACTGCCCTCCGGCGACGAGCTTCTCGACCTCGGCGAGCGGGTGGCGTTCCGGGCCGCATTCAATCCGGGCGGGGCGCTGGAGCCCGGCCGATACCTGGCCGTGAACCTCGATACCGCGGTGCTGGAGGTCTACGACATGGCCTCAGGCTCCCTGGTGGTCAGCCTCGAGATCTTCCCGACCATGATCCGATTCGACCCGACCGGCAGGTACTTGGCCTCGGGCACCCTGGAGGGCCAGGCGATCGTTCTCGACCTCGCCGCCATCGCGGACGGAGTGGCGCCCGACGACGCGATCGTGATGCAGCGAACCGTCGGCCCTGCCGGAATCCCCGGGATCGCCCTGACCGCCGAGGGGGTGCTCGCCACCTCGGCGTTCGACTCGCCGTTCATCCGCCTGTGGAACGTCCACTCCGGCGAGCTGCTCGCCGAGCTGCGGACGGCCCTGGACGGATCGTCGCCGCCGCAGCTCAACTTCAGCCCCGACGGGACCTACCTGCTGTATCCCGACGCTGGCAACGTGCTGCGCAAGTTCCCCCTCGATGTCGACCGTCTGGCCGAGCTGGCGAGGAGCCGGGTCACTCGGACGCTCACCGTCGACGAGTGCCGCCGCCACCTCGAGGCGGCCAGCTGCTGACCAGATCGACATTGCCGCGAAAGAACTCCGTCCGAGGCGGATCCACCGCGAAACCCGCTGTATCACGCGACGACTCCACGACTCCTGTAACTGCGCGGCTCGATCTTCCGGCCGCGGGGAGACCGCACAGCGCGGACTTCGCACTTTCGCCATCGAGGCGACAACAGACTTCCAGGAGGCAGCCATGAGCACCCAGACCAAGACCCGGCCCGACGTCATCGATATGCCCGACCAGCTCATCGAAGTCGATGTCCAGCCGAGTGCGCCGCGCCAGCAGCCGGCGCCCCGTCGTCTCCGGCTCACCTCGACCGGCGCGTACTTCCTCGCGCTGTTCGTCTTCGTCGCCGCTGTCGTGACCTGGGCGATGACCGGAGACGCCGGTCAGTCGGAGCCCGCGACCAGTGACTCGCTGCTGCATCAGAGCATCCGAGCCCGCGAGCACGCCCAGCAGAGCCAGCCCGCGCAGACACGGTCAGGGCAGACGGTCCGCGCGATCGAGCAGGCCGAGTCCCAGGGCCAGTCGCAGCCCGCGAACCCGGGCCTGACCGTCCGCGCGATCGAGCAGGCCGAGTCCCTGTCGACCCAGCAGGCCGACGGTGGCTCGTTCTCGGACAAGAAGCTTCAGGCTCACGCCAAGAGCCAGGCCGACGACGGTCCCCGTCCGGGGCAGAGCATCCGGGCGCTCGAGCACACCGCGGGACAGAACACGTCTCCGCTCGGCCAGGTCGGCACCTGTGACCCGGTGAGCGGCGAGTTCACTCCCTGCTGACATCGGCGATCTCACATCGCGGCCGCTGGCACTGCCAGCGGCCGCTTCACTGTGCGAGGACGCATGGCCGCCCTTCGGCGCCTATGGTTGCCCTGACTCATCGCCGCTGTCAGCTCGCCCCGGTGTCTGAGCTGCCTCAACCAAGTGCGGGCGCGATCGGCATCGGGAAGGGAGGCCCGCATGGCCAAACTGATCTACTCGGGGATCACGTCACTCGACGGCTACGTGGCCGACGAGGATGGCAACTTCGACTGGGGCGTGCCGGACGAGGAGGTGCACACGTTCATCAACGACCTCGAGCGGGCGGTCGGCACCTACCTCTACGGTCGCCGGATGTATGAGGTGATGCTCGGTTGGGAAGCCGCGCCCACGCCCGCCGACCAGCCGCCGTTCATGCGCGACTACGCGCAGATATGGCAGGCCGCCGACAAGGTCGTGTACTCCAGGACGCTGGAGACCGCATCCACCGCCAGGACTCGGATCGAGCGGGACTTCGACCCTCAAGCGGTCCGACAGATGAAAACGGCAGCCGCGCGCGACATGACCGTGAGCGGTCCGGACCTCGGGGCTCAGGCGATCAAAGCCGGGTTGGTCGACGAGTGCCGCCTGTTCGTGGCGCCCGTCATCGTGGGGGGCGGCACGCCCTTCCTCCCCGACAGTGTCCGCCTCGAGCTCGAACTGCTGGAGGAGCGCCGCTTCGGAAGCGGTGTCGTGTACCTCCGCTACCGCGCCAGGGCATGAGGCTACGCCGACGGCTGCCCGCGAGAAAAAAGATGTATCAGCGCACGAGGATGCGGCTCCTCTACATATGCGGCCGCACTCGTGCTAGCGGACGAGGGGCCGCGAACGGGGGGCGGGCGAGGGTTGGCGCGGCGGGATGCCACCCCTTGTCGCCCCCGCTCTCATGCCGCTCCGAAGCACACGAATCCCGCCGCAGCCGCCCGCGCCTGTGCGGTCCCAACCGAGTTCGCCTGCGCGCCGGCCAGAGCGGCCGCGGGGGACTTCCCGGATGCAAGACCTCCATGCAACGCGACCATGAGCGACCGGGTGGCTTCGTCCGGCACCGGCGTCACCGGCGCGATGACGGTTCGGGTGCCCTGCATGAACAGCGCGGCGACGAGGCCTCTGAGCTCGTCGCCGGTGTGCACATCGGACAGCCCTGAGTCACAGGCTGAGAGAACGAGCAGGCTCGGCGCCCGCCGCAGGCCCTCCAGGTCATAGACGGTGAGCGGACCGTCCGCCAGGCGCAGCGACGACAGCAGCGGGTTGTCGGTGCGGAAGCGCCCGTGGGCGACGACGTGGCCCAGCCCGGCGCCGTCGAGCGCCGCGGCGACTGCCTTGACGGTGGCGCGCGCTCCCGTCAGGCGGATCGCTTTCGGGTAGCCGCCCCCGACGGCTGCGATCTCGGCGTCGGCCCATGGCACCTCAGGCCCGCCGATGAGTGCGACTCGGCCCGGCGCTGGAGTGCGGTCGGCGGCGGTCATCGCGCGCTGCCACAGCCGAGCTGACGGCGCGACTGCGACCGCGCGCGCCTCGCACGATGGCAGCGCAGACCATGGGAGCGCGTGCAGGCTGCCGGTCGGCACGATCACGAGCGGCCGATCGCCCACCCGCCCGGCGATCGGGGCGATCAGCAGGTCATCGATCCGCTTCCTTGCATGATCGAACGCAGATTGCGCGGCGCCTTGCGAAGCCGTGGAGCCCCGCCCGCCGGCGAGGCGCCTGAGCGCGAACCGCAGCGCTTCGGCCTCGGCCATCACCTCCGCCACCGGTCCGAGCGCGGTGAGGTCCAGGCTCAAGCCGACCAGCGTGACCACGTGCAGGCGCCCGGCGACCTCGGCGAACTCCACGAGCGCACGCCCGTCGAGCGCTACCGACAGCGCCTCCCCGCTCACGGACTGCGAGGCGGCGGATCCCCCGGCGCCGGCCGCGTGCCGGGCGAGATCCCGCACGCTGCGCTCGAGCTGCGCCTGCCGGCGCAGCAGCCCGCTCGTGCGCCGACCCTCCAGCGCCGCACGCTCGGCATCGCTGAGCACCTGCCGCAGCTGCGCCAGCTCAGTCCGCAGCCGCCGGTCAGCGGGCGGCGTCGCCGGCGGCAGCGCCAGCGTCCCGGCTCGCGACCTCTCGGCCCAGCGCAGGACGCGACTGGCGCTGGCGTCTTCGATCGCCAGCCGCAATCCGAGCTCGGAGAGCTCGGCCGCGTGCGCCGACGCGTGTACGCGCAAGTCGGTGGCGCCCAGCAGGGCCCGGTGTCGCTCGAGCAGATCCATCCCTGCGCGCGCCGACCGCTCCGCGCCGCGGCGATCGCCGGCCGCGAGCCGCAGCAGCGCGTCGGCCTGGCGGGCGCGGATCCGCTGCGCCACGGGGGCTCGGCTGCGCCCTCGGCTGGCCGATGTGAGCTCGCGCCGCGCGATGATCGGGCGGCCAAGCTCAAGCGCCACCTGGCCTGCGATCAGATGGGCATCCTGCGCGGCAGCCGCCCAGCCGTACTCCTCGAGTGTCCGGGCGCTGCGGCGCGCCGCCGTGAGGAGCCGGGCAGAGCGCTCCCCCGCCTGCCACGCCGCCTTCGTCTGCAGGTAGACGGCGAGCTGGCGGTGCCGAGGCCGACGTTGGCGGCCGAACGCCTGCGCGGCCTCCTGCGCGGCGGCCTGGGCGGTGGCCGGATCACTGTCGAGCAGCGCCGCCTCTGCCAGCATGAGGTTGGCTTCCGCCAGGTGCGAGGCCACGCCCTGGCGCTGCAGAGCGGCGACCGCCTCCTCGGCCGTGCGGCGCGCCTCATCCACGAGTCGCGCCCCGAGCAGCGCTTCGCAGCGGTCGCGCAGTCCCATGGCGTCGACGATGCCGTGCGCGCGGAAGAAGGCGTCCGCTCGATCGAACCAGGCCAGCGCAGCCGGGAGGTCGCCCCGGCGAGCCGCGACGAAGCCCAGGTTCTGCTGCGTCGCCGCCGCCAGGCGCTCCCGCCCGAGTGATCTGTGGAGCCTTTCGGCCGTGCGGAGGTCGGCCTCGGCCTTTGCCAGCTCGCCGCGATAGCACTGCACCAGTCCGCGGTTCTCCAGGACGAAGGCCTCCAACGAGGTCTCGCCCGCGCGTCGAAGGGCGGGCAGCGCGCGCTGCAGGCCCGAGAGCGCCTCGTCGAGCCGCACGCCCTGCATCATCAGCACCATCGCGCGCTGCATCTCCACCTGAGCGCGGTCCACCCCGCGCAGCCCTACAGCCGCGCGATCAGCCTCCCTGAGCGCCGCGGCGAAGTCTCCTCGGAGCGCGAGGGTCCCAAACAGGCTCACCCTTGCGTGCGCCGCCGCCTTGGCGAGTCCGTGCCGCTCGGCGATCCTGACGGCGCGGCGAAGATGCCGCAGCGCCGCGCCGAGGTCCCCCTCCGTGCGGGCCGCGACCCCGAGCGCCCGCTCCGCGACGGCGGCGGCGGCCGTGTCGTCCTCCGCTTCCGCCAGTCGCAGGGCGATCGCGGCCTCGGCTCGCGCCCGAGCGGGATCTTCCCGCGCGTACTCCAGGGCGACTGCGGCCCGTTGGGCCCCAGAGAGCTGGGAAGCGTCCGTCTCCGTGGTCATGTGCTCGTGGGTCCTGCGATCCATCAAGTGGCGACTGCCATCCTTGCATCGACTGCGCTGGCAATAATGCGCGCGACGCTCAATGCTGTACGAACTGGGGCGCGCCACGAGGAGGATCTCATGCGGGTACGGCAGGCTGAGCATCACGGGCACCGGCACGACCACGACCACGACCACGGACTTCCGCTGCCCCCCACGGTCGGCGAGAGCGGAACGGGGGACGAAGGCGAGTATCTGTACGAGCGCGATCGGCTCGTGGCCGCAGAAGCCCACGTTGACCGCATCGCTCAAGTCGGACAGCAACTCGACGGTCTCGAGATCCTCGAAGCAAGGCCCATAGGCCGCCTCGGAGTGGCGCTGCTGCACATCCGCTCGCGCTCACTGGCCGTTCCTGAGCTCGTCGACGGGCTCCGCGCCAATTCCGGCAGAGACCTGGGTGTCGCCCCGAACCATGTGCTCGGCCGCGCATCGCACCCGGCGATGCTCTCCGTCGCGCCCCCTCGCCCCGCGGAGGAGCGCCCGCCCGTGCAGCGCGAGCCTGGCATGCCGGGCGAGGGGACGAGGATCGGCGTCCTGGATACGGGTGCGTGGGATCACCCTTACTTCGACGGGCGCTGCGACTTCCGCGACCCCGACGACTTGGATGAGCCGGACGCCGACGGCGACGGCCTGCTCGACTTCGCGTCCGGGCACGGCACGTTCATCGCCGGCGTCGTCCTTCAGCACGCCCCCGGCGCGACGGTCGTGGCCAGACGCCTCCCGAGCGCCGACCATGGGCCCGCGCCGCATCAGGACTACGTCACGGACGCGCAGCTCGCGATGGCGCTGGCTGACCTGCCCGAGCTGCGCACCGTCGACGTGCTCACGCTGTCACTCGGCGGGTACGTCCACGACGGCCTGGGCCTCTTGGCCACCGAGGCGATGCTGGGCGATCTCCGCTCCGCGAACCCCGACCTGGTGATCGTCGCCGGCGCGGGGAACGAGGGCATCAACGAGCCGTTCTTCCCCGCCGCGTCGAAGCACGTGATCGCGGTCGCGGCCCTGGATGCCTCCGGGGGTCGGCGCGCCTGCTTCAGCAACTACGGCTGGTGGGTCGACGCCTGCGCTCCGGGCGTGGACGTGCACAGCACGTTCCTGGAGTGGGATGCAGACTTCGCGCGCTATCCCGACGAGCTGCCGCACGGCTGCGAAGGGCTGCTCGACGGGGTCGAGAAGCCCGCCGGGGATAGCTTCAACGGCTGGGCGCGCTGGGACGGCACGTCTTTCGCGGCGCCGCACGTCGCGGGCGCGATCGCGGCGCGGATCTCCTCCGGCCGGTCGCCGTCCGAGGCGGTGTTCGACGTCCTCCATGCGCCCGGATCCCGCCGGCTTCCGCTGCTGGGCACGGTCGTCGACGCGGCGATCCGCGCCTAGGCGCGAGCCTGCCGCAGCAGCGCTCTGCCCACCGCGGCCGAGTGCGGACGCCGCGATGGCGGGACGGTGCTGCGGCGGGCTCGCCGCTAGGAGTGGGGTGCTGTGTCGACGACGGCGCCCAGCAGCGGCAGCCGGCGGGACCCCGGCGCATGGAGGACGTCGAACACCGCCTCGGACGGCGACCGGCCGGAGGAGATCCGCGCGGCGATCGCGCCCGCGACGTGCGGCGCCGCGAAAGACGTGCCGTCCCAGCGCGCCCAGCCGTTGAAGCTATCCCC
>DATKBU010000349.1:0-19052 GCA_035513815.1 Egibacteraceae bacterium | reverse complement strand
CGAAATGGCCGCTGGCGACGTCGCCGCCGTCCTTGATCGTGGTGTTGTTGGACCCCGCGAGGTCCGCGGAGCCCCCGATCAGCTCCGGTAGACGCGCCGCGATGGCATTGATCGCCGTCTCCGAGCTCTTGCGGGTCGCCTTCGATTCGCCGGCCGAGAAGCTCGGCAGATCGACATCCCAGCCGTCGGGCAGCTTGCCGGACATAACCCGCTCGAACCCGTCGGCGAGGTCCGGATGGGCCGAGCGGTACGCCGCGAAGCGTTCGCTCCAATGGGCCTGCAGCGCCCTGCCGCGGACGGTCTGATCGACCTGATCGCGGACCTGGCGAGGGACCGTGAACGGGTCCGGGTGGGCCCAGCCGAGGTTGCGCTTCGCGCCGGCGATCTCCTCCGCGCCGAGGGGGGCGCCGTGTGCGGCTGCCGTGTTCGCCTTCGTGGGTGCCCCATAGCCGATGATCGTGGGCACCCGCACGAGCGTCGGGCGGCCATCGGAGGCGGCCGCCTCCTTGATCGCGAGCTCCAGCTCGCCGAGATCGTTGACGTCGGCGACTGCCAGTACCCGCCAGCCGTAGGCCGCGTAGCGCGCTGCCACGTCCTCGCCGGTGAAGCTCAGGGCCGTCGAGCCGTCGATGGTGATCCCGTTGTCGTCGTAGAACACGATCAGCTTCTCCAGGCCCAGGTGCCCGGCGAGGCTCGAGGCCTCGCTCGCGACGCCCTCCATCATGTCGCCGTCGCTGGCGATCACCCAGGTGCGGTGGTTGACGATCTCATGCCCCGGGCGGTTGAAGCGTGCGGCCAGCAGGCGCTCCGCCAGCGCCATGCCGACTGCGTTGCCGAGCCCTTGGCCCAGCGGGCCTGTGGTGGTCTCGACTCCCGGGGTTGCGAACTGCTCCGGATGGCCCGGTGTGCGGGAGCCGACCTGCCGGAAGCGCCGCAGCTCATCGAGTGCGACGTCGTAGCCGGAAAGGTGCAGCAGCGAGTACAGCAGCATCGACGCGTGCCCGCAGCTGAGCACGAAGCGGTCGCGATCGGCCCAGGACGGGTCGGCCGGGCTGTGGGACAAATGGCCCGTGAACAGCGCATAGCCCAGGGGGGCCAGCGCCATCGGCGTGCCCGGATGCCCTGAATTGGCCTGCTGGACGGCATCCATCGCGAGGGTCCGGATGGTGTTGACCGCGAGAACGTCGATGTCATCGCTCACGCAAAGCCTCCAGTCGAAGACGCGGCTGATCGCCGTCCCCGGGAGGATGCCGGTCCGTTGCAGGGCCGCGCAACTTCTCCTTGGCGCCAGCGCCCTCGGCGGCGGCCGTACACTTGCTGATGGTTCGCCCATGGGGCCGCCGGCGGCTGCGGCGGCCGCCGCCGGGAGTCTGACGCTCGCCGCAATCTGAGAGGTTCGCCCCCGTGCCTGAGCACCGTCATCCAGGCGCCGCGCCCGCCCGGGCTCGGCTCTCTGGATTTCAGCGCCTTGCAGTAACCGCGACGCTGGTCACGCTGCTGCTCATCGCGATGGGCGGGCTGGTCCGGGCCACGGACAGCGGCCTGGCCTGCCCCGACTGGCCGCAATGCTACGGAAAGCTCATCCCGCGCCAGGCGGACCTGCCCGAGGGTCTCAGCCTCGTCAACGTCTGGATCGAGCACAGCCATCGGCTTGTCGCCAGCGTGGTTGGGTTTCTGATCTTGGCGGTCGTGGTGTGGGCCGTTCGCTCGCACCGGGATCGCCCCATGATCCTGTGGCCCGCGCTCGCGGCGCTCGGGCTGGTCGTCGCACAGGCCTACCTCGGCCGCCAGGTGGTGCTCGGCCTGCTGCGCGCGAACCTCGTCACCGCTCACCTCGGCATGGCGCTGGCCGTGGTGGCATGCCTTGCGGTGGTGACGGTCGAGACGTTCGTTCCGCGCGCCAGCGGTGCGGCTGGCCGCGGCCGGAGAATGGGTCTGGCCCGTCTCGGCGCCGGGATCGCCCTGCTCGCGTATGTCCAGGCGCTGGTGGGCGCGACGGTGACTGGCTTGGGGGCCGGGCTGGCGTTTCGCGGCTTCCCGCTGGCTGACGGGCAGCTGCTTCCACCGGTGGCCACCAGGCCGGAGGCGATGCATATGACGCATCGGCTGCTCGCCCTGATTCTGGCGGCGGCGATCGTCTACCTGGCTTGGCGAGCCGCGCGCTATCGCAGCCAGCTTGTCTCCGAAGGCGCGTGGGATCCCCGGCAGCATTGGGTGGTGAGACTGGCGATGTGGGCGGCAGCCCTGGTGGCCGTTCAGATCGGTCTGGGTGCCGCGAATCTGTGGAATGACCTGAGTGCGGTGACTGTCGTGCCGCACTTGGCCATCGCCAGCTGGATCTGGACCGTGCTGGTGGTCCTGACCGCACTCGCGTACCGGCTCGCGCCGGCTCAGCCGCGCCAGCTGAGGGTCCCGGTGACCGGGGCTGAGCGGCGTCAGGCCGGCGAGGCGTCGCGCGAGGCGGCTTCGCAATGACCGCGGTCGGGTCCGTCCGTTCGCCGGGGAGTGTGCTGCGCGCGTATGTGGGGCTGACGAAGCCCCGGATCATCGAGCTGCTGCTGGTGACCACCGTGCCGACGATGATTGTGGCTGAGCGCGGCTTCCCGCCGCTGTGGCTAGTGATCGCGACGCTGGTCGGCGGCTCATTGGCAGCGGCGAGCGCGAACACGATGAACAGCTATCTGGACGCCGACATCGACCGGATGATGGGCCGCACGTCGCGCCGGCCGCTTCCCCGCGACCAGGTCCCGCGCCTCAATGCGCTGCGGTTCGGCGTCGTGCTCGGCGTCATCTCCTTCGCCTGGCTGGCGCTCACGGTGAATCTGCTGTCGGCGATCCTGGCCACCGCGGCGATCCTGTTCTACGTCCTCGTCTACACCGTTGGCCTCAAGCGCCGCAGCGTGCAGAACATCGTGATCGGCGGCGCCGCCGGGTGCGTGCCGGTGCTCGTCGGCTGGGCTGCGGTCACCGGCGAGGTGGGGCTTCCTGCCCTGATGCTGTTTGCGATCGTGTTCGCCTGGACGCCGCCGCATTTCTGGGCGCTGTCGCTCAAGTACGCCGAGGACTACGCGCGGGCGCGCGTTCCGATGCTTCCTGTGGTCGCCGGCCCGCTCGAGACGACTCGCCAGATCCTTCTGTACACCGTGCTGCTCGTCGCGCTCACCCTGATGTTCGGCCCGATCGGCGGCATGGGCCTGCTGTACCTGATCGCCGCCGTCGTCCTCGGCGGAATCTTCATCTACTTGGCTGCGCGGCTGCTGCGCGACCGCTCGCCGGCGCGCGCGATGGCGGTGTTCCGCTACTCGATCACCTACCTGGGGCTGCTGTTTGCCGCGATGGCGGCCGACGCGGTCATCTTCGGCTAGACGGGTTCCCAGACAGGTCGTTTGGAAGAGAGCCTTCCGCACGGCTGCTGTACCACCCAGGACCACTCTTCGATGAGGCCAGCAGAGCCCAGACAGAGCTCCTCCAACGGTGGCTACTGACCTAGAGGCTCCGCCTGATGCTGGACCGTGCACGGGGAAGACAATCGATGGCCGAGGCGACGCGACCCGCGAGACAGGGCCGCTACTCCCAGCGGAACGTCGCACTGGCCAGCGCCGTCGCCGCGCACGCCCAGACAGCCAGAACAGCCAGGTCAGCTCCGACAGTGCCCGTCGGCGAGCCGAGGGCGGCGCGCAGCAGGTCGGCCAGCGGGGCGGCCGGCAGCAGTCTGGCGAGCGCGGCGACTGGGGCGGGCAGGCGGTCGAGCGGAAAGGCGATCCCTCCCAGCAGGAGCAGCGCGAGGTAGGCGACGTTCGCCACGGCGAGCGTGCCCATCGCCCGCAGGCGTCCCGCCATGGCCAGGCCCAGCCCGGCGAAGGCCGCGGTTCCGAGTCCCACGGCCGTAAGGGCCAGCCATCCGCGCACCGCCTGGCCGGGTGCGCGGTAGCCCAGGCCGGCAAGGGCGATCCCCAGGATCACCGCGATCTGGATGGCCTCGATCGCGAGCACCGACAGGATCTTCGCCACGACCAGCTCGCGGCGGCGCAGCGGCGTCGCGCCGAGTCGCTTGAGCACCAGGTAGAAGCGCTCGAAGCCGGTGGCGATGCCCAGCGACACCATCGCGGCGCTCATCACCGCCAGCGCCAGCACGCCGGGAACCAGAAACTCGACCGATCTCTGCCCCTCGTGGGGAAGCACATCGACCATCGAGAAGAACACGAGCAGCACCAACGGGATGCCGAAGGTGACCAGCACGCTCTCGCCGTTTCGCAGCATCATGCGCAGCTCCATCACGGCCTGCGCTCGTATCCGGCGCACCGCGGCGGCGCTCATTCGCGCACCCTCCGACCGGTGAGCTGGAGAAACACCTCTTCGAGGCCTCCGCGGGCGGTGGTGACGCCTGTGATCGGGATGCCGCTGGCGGCGAACCAGGCCGACACGCGCGCGATGGATTCCGGGCCGGCGGCGATGAGGTAGCGGCCCGCTCCGTCCGCCGACACCTGCGCACCCAGGCCCGCGGCGACCTCGGCGACGTCGAGGTCGCGAGCGGTCGTCACGAGCAGCCTAGGTGAGTGCATGCGCCCGACGAGCTCGGCGGGCGAGTCCAGAGCGAGCACGCGCCCCTGATCGATCACCGCCACGGTGTCCGAGAGGCGCTCCGCCTCGTCCATGAAGTGGGTGGTGAGCAGCACCGTGACCCCACGCTCGCGCAGACCGCGCAGCATGTCCCACGTGGCGAGGCGCGCTTGAGGATCCATGCCGGCGGTCGGCTCGTCCAGGATGACCACCTCTGGGCGGCCGACCAGGGCGAGGGCCAGATTCAGGCGCTGCTTCTGTCCTCCGGACAGCGATCGGTAGCGCTGCTGCGCGACGCCGGCGAGCCCGACGTCGGCCAGCAGCCCGGGCACGTCGACCGGGTTGGGGTAGAAGCTGGCGTGCAGGCGCGCCATCTCGGCCGGCGTGGCGGCCTGATATGCGCCACCTTCCTGGAGCATGACGCCGAGGGTGCCCACGACCGCCTGGCGCTGGCGCCGCGGGTCGCGCCCGAGCACTCGAACTGCTCCCGCATCGGGGATGCGGAATCCCTCGATGCACTCGACGGTCGTGGTCTTTCCGGCGCCGTTGGGCCCGAGGAGCGCGAAGATCGCCCCTGCCGGGACGTCGAAGCTCAGGCCGTCGACGACGCGCTGGCCGCCGTAGGTCTTCACCAGTCCACGGACTTCGATGGCGGGCTGCACTGGATGTGCGATCTTTCGCTGCGGGCATCGCGGCCGGGCGCCGCGCGAGATGCAGGATACGGGGCTGCCCGACGGGCTCTGCGGCGAGCAGGCGGTACCCTGCCTGCTGCCCGGCCGCGGCAGGGCCACTCGACGAGCAGCGCGCTGTTGCGCGCGAGCGGCGGAAGGATCGGCGCAGTGACGATCGCCCTGGTGTTTCCCGGGCAGGGCAGTCAGCAGGAGTCAATGGCGGCTGCCTGGCGGGACCATCCCGCTTTCGCGCGCTGGGCCGAAGCGGACGAGCTCCTCGGGCGCGATGTCACCCGCCTGGGCCTGACGGCGCCGGCCGAGGAGCTACGGGAGCCGGCCAACTGCCAGATCGCGCTGTTCGTCCACGGCGCGGTGCTGCTCGACGCATGGCGCTCCGCCGGCGCCGCCGAGCCGACGGCGGTCGCGGGACACTCGCTGGGGGAGTACAACGCCCTGCTGGCGGCCGGCGCCCTGGATTTCGCGGACGGGCTGCGGCTGGTCGACGCGCGCGCGCGTCACACGCAGCAGGCGGCCGACGCCATGCCGGGGACCATGGTGGCCTGCCTCGGGCAGTCGGTTGAGGAGGTGCAGGCCGCCTGCGCACAGGCGGGCGCCTACGTCGCGAACGACAACGCGCCGGGACAGATCGTCGCGGCCGGCTCGGCGGAGTCCCTCGACCGGCTTCAGGGCCTGCTCGCTGACAAGCCCGGCAAGATTGTGCCGCTGAACGTCGGCGCCGCCTACCACAGCCCGCACATGGCGGCCGCAGTCCCACCGTTCGGCGCCGCGCTGGACGCAGCCGCGTTTCGGGACGCGTCGATTCCCGTCGTCGCGAACGTCGACGCTGCCGCTCATGTCGCCGCGGGGGAGTGGCCTCAGCTGCTGCGGGCGCAGATCACGTCTCCGGTCCGCTGGCGGGAGACCGTTGCGACTCTGGCCGGGATGGGCGTGAGCGAGGTGGTCGAGCTGGGCGCGTCGCCGGTCCTGATGGGACTGGTCAAGCGATCCGACCGTTCACTTGGCCGGCGCACCGTCAGCGTCCCTGACGATCTGGAGCACACGTGAGCCGAGCCGCCTCGAACTGGGCGTTGGTCACCGGCGCGTCCAAAGGCATCGGCGCGGCCGTCGCCGTGGCGCTGGCGGAGCAGGGCCGCGATGTCCTCGTCCACTTCGGGACCGACCAGCGGGGCGCTGGGCAGGTCGCCGCCGCCTGCGAGCAGCACGGAGTCCGCACGCAGCTGGTGGGCGCGGATCTGCGCGCGGGCGTCGAGCCTCTCGCGGCGGCGATCGAGGGCGTCGACGGCGTTGGGGTCCTGGTCAACAACGCCGGCATCACTGCCGACGGGCTGGCGCTGTCGATGAGCGATGACGCGTTCACTGATGTCCTGCGGGTGAATCTGACTGCCGCCTTTCTGCTGTCGCGCGCAGCCCTGCGCGGAATGCTGCGCGCCCGGGCGGGGCGGATCGTGAACATCACCAGCGTCGTCGGGCTGCACGGCAACGCGGGACAGGTCAACTACTCGGCCAGCAAGGCCGGGCTCGTCGGACTCACGAAGTCTCTGGCGCGGGAGGTCGGCAAGCGCGGGATCACTGTCAACGCGGTCGCGCCGGGCTTCATTGAGACGGCGATGACCCAGGACCTGGACAGCGCCGGCCTTCTTGCCAGCATCCCGGCAGGCCGCCTGGGGACACCGGACGAGGTAGCTGCCGCGGTCGGGTTCCTGTGCTCAAACGCCGCCTCCTACATCAACGGCGCCGTCCTGCAGGTCGACGGCGGCATGTTCGCCTGAGGCCCGGCATGTCCCTGAGAGGAATGCAGCTGGCCCACCGGTGGGTGGGGCCTGGGCTGGTGCGGTGGGTGCGCCCGGAGATCGCCGGCGCCGCTGGCGTGCCGTCCGACGGGGGCGTGCTCATGGCGTCGAATCATCGATCGTTCCTCGATCACTATCTGCTGGCCGCAGCGTCGCCGCGACCGGTTCGCTTCCTGGGCAAGTCGGAGCTGGCGCGCGGCCCGGTGGGCCTTCTGCATCGGGCGACGGGGATGATCTCCGTCGAGCGCGGCAGCGGCGACCTGGGCACGATCGAGACGCTGACCGGGCTGCTGCGGGCAGGCGAGGCGGTCGCGCTGTTCCCCGAGGGGACGAAGTCGCCGACCGGCGAGCTGTTTCGCTTCCGCGGCGGAGTCGGGCGGATCGCCGCGGCTGCCGGCGTCCCGATCGTCCCCGTCGGGCTGGTCGGAACGGCGCAGGTGTGGCCGCGCGGCGGCTCACCGACCTGGCGGCGGCCGCGGCGGGGACAAGTGGCAGTCCGATTCGGTGAGCCGATGGAGGCGCCGGACGACGATCCCAGGGCGCGCCGCGCGTTCATCGGGGCGCTGCGCAAGCAGGTGGCGGCACTGTGCGAGCAGCCGCTGGCGGACTCGTACGCGCCGATCAGGCGGGACTGAGCCGCGTCACCGGCTCTGCGCCGGCGGCGTGAGCTCGAGCGTCATGCAGGTGCTGTTCAGACCGGCCCAGTACTCGCCGAACGGCTCGCACACGTGAAAGCCCGCGGATTCGTAGAGCGCACGAGCCGGCGCGAACGCCGCCATCGACCCCGTCTCGAGGCTCACCCGCAGGCAGCCGCGAGCGCGGGCGACTGCGATGAGGTGCTCCAGCATCGCCCGACCGACTCCTCGGCCTCGCGCAGCTTCGGCGGTGTGCATCGACTTGAGCTCCGCGTGCGACGGGTCGAGCTGCTTCAGCGCTCCGATCCCGAGCAGGTCGCCGTTCTCGCGCGCGCTGAAGAAGGCGATGCTCCCCGCGCCAAGCCGCGCAGCGTTGAGCGCGTGGACATCCTCGGGAGGGCTGTGTCGATGGGCGAATGCGAGGTGTTGGCCCAGCAGCGCCTGCACGTCTGCGGACGCGGGGTCGTCTCTGGCGATGGCAAAGCTGCCCACCGCGGCATTCTGCCAGCCTGCCTCGCGCTTTGGCCTGCGGCGTCACTGTGCGGCAGAGTGTGGCGATGAGCGCAACCGAGACTCCGATCGTCATCCCGCCCCATTTGCTGCCCGCCGACGGCCGTTTCGGGTCGGGGCCGTCAAAGATCCGCCCTCAAGCCGTGGCATCCCTGGCGAGCGCCGCCCCCGGCCTGCTCGGCACCAGCCACCGCAAGCCTGCGGTGAAGTCACAGGTGCGGCGAATCCGTGAAGGCCTGGCGGCCTTCTTCGACCTGCCTGACAGCTATGAGGTGGCGCTGGGCAACGGAGGCTCGACGCTGTTCTGGGACCTCGCGTGCTACAGCCTCATTCAACGGCGCAGCGCGCACGCGGTCTTCGGTGAGTTCTCCTCCAAGTTCGCCAAGGCGGCGCAGGACGCCCCGTTCCTGGAGTCCCCCCTCGTCGTCTCGGCCGAGCCCGGCACTTGTGCGTCGCTGAACCCGGTCGACGACGTCGACCTGTACGCGCTGACGCAGTGCGAGACCTCGACCGGCGTGGCGATGCCCGTCGAGCGCCCGGCCGCCGATGGCCTCGTCGCGGTCGATGCGACGAGTGCCGCGGGCGGGATGGGCGTCGATCCGTCGCAGTTCGACGTGTACTACTTCGCGCCGCAGAAGTGCTTCGCCAGCGAGGGCGGGCTGTGGGTGGCCCTGCTGTCGCCGGCCGCGGTCGAGCGCGTCGAGCAAGTTCGCGGGTCGGGGCGCTACATCCCGACGATGCTGGACCTGCACACGGCGCTTGACAACTCGCGCAAGGACCAGACCTACAACACGCCTTCGATCTCGACCCTGTTCTTGATGGGCGAGCAGATCGACTGGATGAACGCCCAGGGTGGGCTGGCCTGGGCCTCGAAGGCGTGCGCCGCCAAGTCGGCGGTCGTGTACGACTGGGCGGAGGCGTCCGACTACGCGACGGCGTTCGTCGCCGCGGCGGGGGAGCGCAGCACCGTGGTGTGCACCATCGACCTCGACGAGTCGGTTTCCGCTGACGCGGTCAACGCGGCGCTGCGGGCTCACGGCATCCTCGACATTGACGCGTACCGAAAGCTGGGGCGGAATCAGCTGCGGATCGCCGTCTACCCCGCGGTGGATCTCGCCGATGTCGAGCTCCTGGTCGGCGCGATCGACTTCTGCGCCGGCGCGCTGCGCGCGTGAGGTCGCGGTCGCTGAGCGGGCTGCGGCCGGTGCGCGCCTGAGGCCCTAGAAGGCTCTGCGCTGAGCCGATCGGGGGTATCCAAGCCCCTGCCGGCCGCCTACCATGGCCGGGCCGGACCGCGTCCGGCAGCGGACGCGGACGGCGTGCGACGCCGGCTGGCACCGCGCGCGACGCGGCCGGCAGCGGCCGGCGCCTCGACGCGACCAGGGAGGTGCTGCATGGCCGGCAATGACCCCACCCCCACGGCCAGAATCCGCAACGTCGTGCTGCTCGGGCACGGCGGCGCCGGCAAGACGGCATTGGCTGAGGCCCTGCTGTCGATCGGCGGCGCAGGAGATGGCCGCGGGGGCACGTTCGACCACGAGCCGGAGGAGAAGGAGCGCGGCCACTCGCTTGGCCTCGCCATGGGATCCCTCCGCTGGCAGGGCCACAAGATCAACCTGTTGGACGCTCCCGGGATGCCGGACTCGATCGGCGACGCCTATCCGGCACTGCGCGCCGCCGACGTGGCGATCTTCGTCGTGGACGCCACCGCCGGCGTGCAGGCTCAGCATGAGCAGCTGTGGGCGGCCTGCGACGACCTCGGGCTGCCTCGACTGGTATTCCTGAACAAGCTCGAGCGGGACGGAGCCGCGTTTCAGCCGCATGTGGATGCGCTCCGCGAGCGTTACGGGAAGGCGGTCGCGCCGGCGCACATGCCGATCGGCGTGCGCGCTGAGTTCACCGGCGTCATCGACCTGCTGCACTTCACCGCGGTGGAGCTGATCGACGGCAAGCGAGTTGAGGAGGATGTTCCTGAATCCCGCCGTGAGCAGGCCGAGCGCAACCGCGAGTTATTGGTCGAGGCGATTGTCGAGAACGATGACCAGCTGCTGGAGCGCTACCTCGAGGGCGAGGTGCCCGATCCCAAGGAGCTGGGCGAGGTGTTCGCCCACGGGATCGCCGAATGCGGCTTCTACCCGCTGCTGTGCGGCTCGGCCCAGATGGGGATCGGGGTGCAGCTGCTCGCGGACTTCTTGATCGAGGAGTGCCCCTCACCGGCCGCCGGCGAATCCGCGGACGGCGCCGAGCGGGCGCTCGACGGCCCGGTGGCGCTGTACGTCGCCAAGACTCTGTCGGATCCGTACGTGGGCCGGATCAACATCCTGCGAGTGCTGTCTGGCCGCCTGCAGCAGGACGCGAATGTGGTCGTGCATCGCTCTGGCTCGCAGGTGCGGCTGCATCAGCTGTTCACCCTTCAGGGCAAGGAGCAAACCCCGCTGACCGCCGCCGAGGCCGGCGACATCTGCGGGGTGGCCAAGCTCGACGACGTGCTGACCGGGGACGTTCTGCACGTCAAGGAGGCCCCGTTCCACTTTGAGCCGATCCCCCTGCCCGAGCCCTACCATCGCGTCGCGCTCGAGCCGCAGGCCGCCGGCGACGAAGACAAGCTTTCGACCGCGCTCGCCCGACTCGTGGAGGAGGATCCGAGTCTGCTCGTCGAGCGCGATCCCGAGACGCATCAGCTGGTTCTGCGCGCATATGGCCCGACCCATGTCGATGTCACGCTTGCTCGCCTTGAGCGGAAGTTCGGCGTGCACGTTCAGCAGATGCCCTTGCGGATGACCTACCGCGAGACGCTGCGCGGCCCGGGCACAGGGCTTGGGCGGCATGTGAAGCAGTCTGGCGGCCACGGCCAGTACGGAATCGCGCATATCGAGGTCGAGCCGCTGCTGCGCGGTGACGGGTTCGAGTTCGAGAACAAGATCGTGGGCGGGGTGATTCCGCATCAATGGATCCCCTCAGTGGAGAAGGGCGTGCGCGAGGCGATGGCCCACGGCGTTCTTGCCGGATATCCGGTGGTGGACGTGCGCGTGCGACTGGTCGACGGCAAGCATCACTCAGTCGATTCTTCCGACATGGCATTCCAGGTTGCCGGCTCGCTGGCGTTCAGAGACGCGGCCGAGAAGGCCGGCGTCGCGCTGCTGGAGCCTGTGATGGAGGTGGCCGTCATCGTGCCCGATGATCTGACCGGCGACGTGATGGGCGATCTGTCGTCGCGCCGAGGGCGGATTCAGGGGACCGAGCAGTCATCGCCCGGTCGCACGACGATCTCGGCGCTGGTGCCGGAGGCCGAGCTGCTGACCTACGTGGCCGAACTGCGCTCGCTGTCGAGCGGCGCAGGTGCGGTGACCATGACCTATCACCACCACGAGGAGCTGCCCGACAATATCGCCAAGAAGGTCGTGGCCGCAGCCGCTGAAGAGCGCTAGGTAGGGGTCAGACGCAGCACGGTCAACCCCCTGGGGGTGGGGGCGGTCGCTTCCGGTCGGCGGGTCGCTTCGGGCCAGAGCCTCCAGGAATCCCGGTCCGGTTCATCCGTCCGGTAGCCGACCTCCGACAGGTCGTCCAACACCAGCACGCCGCCGCCGCCGTGCCCGCACCGTGCCCGCTACGCTGCTGTGCGGCAACCGCGGACTGTGGGACCTGATGCCTGACACCAACCCTGGCCACATGACGCCGGACGAGTTCCGGCGCCACGGCCGTGAGGTGATCGACTGGATTGCCGAGTACATGGAACGGGTGGAGGATCTGCCCGTTCTTGCCCAGGTCGAGCCGGGAGAGGTCCGATCTCGGCTGCCGATCGATCCGCCCGAGGGTCGGGAGCCCTTCGCGGAGGTTCTGCGCGACCTCGACGACATCCTGCTTCCGGGAATCACCCACTGGCAGTCGCCGAACTTCTTCGCCTACTTCCCAGCGAACCGCTCGGGTCCGTCGATTCTCGGCGAACTGCTTTCGGCCGGCCTCGGCGTCCAAGGGATGCTGTGGGCCACCAGCCCTGCCTGCACCGAGCTGGAGAGCCATGTGCTCGACTGGGTGGTGCGCCTGCTCGGCCTGCCTGAGGCGTTCTCGTTCTCGGGTCCCGGCGGCGGAGTGATCCAGGACTCTGCGTCCAGTGCCGCAGTCGTGGCAGTGCTCGCAGCGCGGGAACGCGCGACCGGGTACCGATCCAACGAGGATGGCGTTGAACCGGGCCTGGCCGTCTACGCGTCCGCCCATGCCCACTCCTCGATCGAGAAGGCGGTCCGCATCGCGGGGCTCGGGAGCGCCGCGCTGCGGCTGATCGACGTCGACGACAGCTACGCGATGCGAGCTGACGCGCTGGAGCGCGCGCTGGAGGCCGATGTCGCCGCAGGGCGAACGCCATGCATGGTCGCGGCGACCATCGGCACGACGTCATCGACTGCGATCGACCCGGCGCGCGAGATCGGCGAGCTCTGCCGGCGCTACGGCGTCTGGCTTCATGTCGACGGCGCCATGGCGGGATCCGCGGCGATCTGCCCCGAACTGCGATTTGTGAACGACGGTATCGAGTTCGCGGACAGCTACTGCTTCAACCCCCACAAATGGCTGCTGACCAACTTCGACTGCACGTGCTTCTACGTCGCCGACAGGTCCGCACTCGTGCGCACGCTCAGTGTCCTGCCTGAGTATCTGCGCAACGCCGCCACCGAATCCGGAGCGGTGGTGGACTACCGCGACTGGCAGATACCGCTCGGTCGAAGGTTTCGAGCGCTGAAGCTGTGGATGGTCATCCGCTGGTACGGCGCCGAGGGCCTGCGCTCGCTCGTCCGCGGCCATGTGGAGCTGGCGCAGGAGTTCGCGCATTGGGTCGAGGTCGACGACGACTTCGAGGTGGCGGCGCCCAGCCCGCTGAATCTCGTGTGCTTTCGCCATTTGGGAGGCGACGCGGTCAACCAGGAGCTGATGGATCGCCTCAACGCGTCGGGGGATCTGTATCTCACGCACACCCGTCTGGACGGCAAGCTCACGCTGAGGATTTCGATCGGGTCGGCGGTGACTGAGCGGCGCCACGTCGAGCGCGCATGGCGGCGCATCGTCGACGAGGCCGCGGCGCTGTCCCAAGAGCGCTCAGATTGAGTCCTGGGCGGCGGCCCGGTACACATATGGCTCCAGCCGTGGCCGGTCGGGGCCACGCCAGTGAAAGGAACCATGATGCGCATCGGGATTCTCACGGGCGGCGGGGATGTCCCCGGTCTGAATCCGTGCATCAAGGCAGTCGTCAATCGAGTCATCGACGACGGCCATGAGGTCGTCGGCATCCGCCGCGGCTGGGGCGGTCTGCTGACCTGTCGACTGGACGACCCACAGTCCATCAGCGAGAACACGCTGTCGCTGGACTACAACAAAGTGCGCACGGTCGACCGCAGCGGCGGGACGTTCCTGCACACCTCGCGCACCAACCCGGGGAGAGTCAGCGACAAGGACGTGCCCGACTTCCTCAAGGATCAGGTCACCGGCGAGGCGCCGCATGACTTCACTCCGCACGTGCTGAAGGTTCTCGAGCATCTGAAGATCGACGCGCTGATCCCGATCGGCGGCGACGACACGCTGTCGTACGGACTGCGCATGCACAACGAAGGCGTTCCAGTCGTCGCCATCCCCAAGACGATGGACAATGACGTGCACGGCACCGACTACTGCATCGGGTTCTCGACGGCCGTGAGCCGCAGCGTGCAGTTCATTCACTCGCTGCGGACCAGCGCCGGCTCGCACGAGCGCCTCGCCGTCGTCGAGGTGTTCGGCCGCTACAGCGGCGAGACCTCGCTGATCTCGGCGTATCTGGCCGGGGTGGACCGGGCGATCATCTCGGAGGTCCCGTTCGACGTCGAGAAGCTGGCGCGCCTGCTGATGCAGGACAAGGGCCGCAACCCCAGCGGCTACGCCATGGTCACCGTGTCCGAGGGCGCAACGATGACCGACGGCGAGATGCACCTGCGCGGCGAGGCTGACGCCTACGGGCACCGCAAGCTCGGCGGGATCGGGATGGCCACCGGCGAGGCGCTCAAGGAGATCACCGGCGAGGGCATCATCGAGCAGCAGCTCGGCTACCTGATGCGCTCGGGCGCGCCGGACGCGCTGGACCTGATGGTCGCGACCAACTACGCGGTGATGGCCGCGGACCTGGCCGTCGAAGGGTCCATGGGCCGGATGGTCGCGCTGCGCAACGGGACCTACACGAACGTGCCGATATCCGTCACGGGCGAGGGCGCGAAGCGGGTCGACGTCGACGCGCTGTACGACCTCGACGCGTATAAGCCCAAGGTGCGCCACGTCGGCGGCAAGCCGATGTTCCTGTACTGACGTCGCCCGGCGGCTCGCGGGGCGCATCAGGATCGGCCCGCTGGTAGCGTGGGAGGGTGCCCTCGCGAGCGAAGGAGCACCTGTGGTCTACGTCATCGCCGAGCCGTGCATCGACGTCAAGGACAAGGCCTGCGTCGATGAATGCCCCGTCGACTGCATCTATGAGGGCGAGCGGATGCTGTACATCCAGCCCGACGAGTGCATCGACTGCGCCGCGTGCGAGCCGGTCTGCCCGGTCGAAGCGATCGCCTATGAAGAGGACGTGCCCGAGGAATGGGCGGAGTACACCGCGATCAATCGCGAGTTCTTCGGCGAAGAGGTGACCGGCCTCGGCGAGCCCGGAGGGGCGGCGCAGGTCGGCCCGATCGCCAAGGACCACCCCAAGGTGGTCAGCTGGTCGGCGCCCGCCGCCTGATCCAGATCGCCTAGGCTGTCGAGCATGCTCGCGGTCACGGCGGCCCGCATCGACCCGGACGAGCCGCTGTCCGGGCTCGAAGTCGGCCTGCGACCTGATCCCGAGCCGCTCGACGGCTGGGAGACGGTGAGGGTCCGCGCTGCGGGCCTCAACCACCACGATCTGTGGACGCTGCGGGGCGTCGGCATGACCGAGGACCGGCTGCCCATCGTGCTGGGGGCCGAGGCCGCAGGCGTCACCGCGGATGGCCGAGAGGTGATTGTCCACGGCGTGATCGCGCCGCCCGGCACGGGGGGCGACGAGACCCTCGCTGAGGGCATGTCGCTGCTGTCCGAGCACTACGACGGCACTCACGCGGAGCTGGTCGCTGCGCCGTCGCGCAATCTCGTGGACAAGCCGGCCGAGCTGTCGTTCGAGGAGGCAGCGTGCCTGCCGGTGGCATGGCTCACCGCGTACCGGATGCTGTTCACCAAGGCTGAGCTCCGCCCGGGCGGCCGGGTCCTGGTGCAGGGCGCCGGCGGGGGAGTGGCCACGGCCGCCATCCTGCTCGGTCGGGCCGCGGGTCTTCGCGTCTATGTCACGAGTCGCTCGGAGCAGCGGCGCCAGCGAGCGCTGGAGATGGGCGCCCACGCGGCCGTGGAGCCGGGCGAGCGCCTGCCTGAGCGCGTGGACGCGGTGCTGGAGACTGTCGGCGAGGCCACATGGGCTCATTCGCTGCGCGCTCTTCGGCCGGGCGGGACGCTGGTCGTCTCCGGCGCCACAACCGGCCCCAACCCCCCGGCCGATCTCCGGCGCGTCTACTTCCGCCAGCTGCGCATCCTCGGCTCGACGATGGGAACCCGGGGCGAGCTCGAGGCGCTCGTGCGGATGCTCGTGGACACCGGTGTGCGACCGCCGATCGACTCGGTCGTGCCACTGGAGGACGCGAAGTCCGCCTACGCCCGCATGGAGGCTGGCGAGGTGTTCGGCAAGATCGTGCTCACGCCGCCCGGCGACTGACCCGGCCGCGGACTCGCCGGCGGGTCGACATCACACGGAGGGTCGGAGTCCTTCGAGGGCGTCGAGGATCAGGTCGAGCCCGAACGCGAACTCGCTCGTGTGGTCGTAGCCCGCCTCGATGAGGTCGGTGGCCGCTTCATTCAGGTAGGGATACTCGTCGGCGGGGATCTGCGGCAGGTAGACGTCGGACGTCATCTCGGCAAGCTCCTCCGGCGTGGCGAACGGCAGGCTCGTCTCCTGCAGCGCGAACCCGTACAGGTAGCTGTCCAGGATCCAGTACGCGTGGGTGGCCATCACAACCGAGAACCCCGCCTGGCGAAGGGTCGCCAGCACCGCCTCGTGGTGGCGCACGTTCGCGGGTCCCGGGTTGGCCCGCGACTCCATAAGGCCGATGGCCCAGGGATGGCGCGCGAGAACGTGCCGGGCCGACAGCGCCCGCTGGCGTATGGCCGCCTTCCAGTCGCAGTCGGTGGGCGGCAGGTCGATCTCGCCGAATACGACGTCGATCATGGCGTCAAGAAGGTCATCCTTGCTGGCCACGTGGTAGTAGAGCGACATCGCCCCGGCGCCCAGCTCGCGGGCCAGGCCGCGCATGCTGAGCGTCTCGAGCCCGTGGTTGTCGGCCATACTCACGGCGGCGGCCAGCACCCGCTGCCTGCTCAGCTGAACCCGCGATTCGGCTCGCTTCTTCGCTTCCCCGGCCACCGGCGTCCCATCTCCTCTCTGGCCTGCGCAGCGCCGGCTCTCCGATCACGAGCCCTGTTTGACGCTGTCGCGGCGGGCGGCTATCGTACAGCGTACCACGTACGGCGTACGAAACGGCGGGCGAACGGGGAGGGTCCACGATGATTGCGGTGGTGCAGCGCGAATACGGGCCGCCCGAGATCCTGGAGCGCACGGAGATCGAGAAGCCGGGGGCCGGGCGCGACCAGGTGCTCGTACGGGTGCGCGCGGCCGCCGTGCACCCCGGCGACTACTTCGTCATGACCGGTGTGCCCTACATGGTCCGCGTGGCGTTCGGGCTCCGCAGACCGAGATGCGGCGTCCCGGGACGGGACTTTGCGGGCGAGGTGGAAGCCGTCGGCGCGGATGTGGAAGGGCTTCGACCCGGCGACGAGGTGTTCGGCTGGAGCACCGCCGGGACGCTCGCCGAATACGTGTGCGTCGGGGCCGACCACGTCGCGTTGAAGCCGGCGAATCTCACAATGGCGCAGGCCGCCGCGGTCCCCACGTCGGCCTTCACCGCGCTGCAGGCGCTTCGCGACGTCGCGGACGTGCAGCCGGGGCAGCGCGTGGCGATCACCGGCGCGTCGGGAGGGGTGGGCACATTCGCGGTGCAGATCGCCAAGTCGCTCGGGGCCGAGGTGACCGGCGTGTGCAGCACCCGCAACATCGACCTGGTCCGGTCGCTCGGCGCCGACCACATTGTCGACTACACCAAGGCCGACTTCACCCAGAGCGGGCAGCGCTACGACGTGATCCTCGACAGCGTGGAGGCGCAGCCGCTGTCGAAGGTCCGGTCGGCGCTGGCGCCTCGGGGCGTTCTCATTCCAAACAGCGGCTCCGGCGGCCGCTGGATCGGCCCCCTGGGCAGGATCCTGATGGCGCGCGCGCTCTCGCTTTTGACGCGCCAGACGCTGCGGCCATTCCTGTCCCGCGAGAGCCAGGACGACCTGCTGGCCCTGAAGGAACTCGCCGAGGACGGCCGGCTCACGCCGGTCATCGACCGGTCCTACCCACTCAGCCAGGCCGCCGCGGCCCTCCGCCATGTCGGAGAGGGCCACAGTCGCGGCAAGGTCGTCATCAAGGTCTGACGGCGCGGCCACCGACTCGGGAGAGGGGAGCAGATCATGGAAAAGGTGAGGATCATCCTCTCAGGGCTGTGGGTCGCGCTGATGCTGACCTACCTCCTCGGCGACGTGCTGAGGATCTTCGCGGGCGACTTCACGCCAGGCGTGATGGCCGGCAAGGAGGCGCGGCCGTGGATGTGGGTCGCCGCCGCAGCGGTGATGCTCGTGCCCATCGCAATGGTCGTTGGATCCCTGACCCTGCCGTACCCCGCGATCCGCTGGGCGAGCGTCGCTGTCGCCGCTGGACTGGTCGTGTTCAACCTGTTCGGGCTGCCCTACCCTGGGGCCTACGACAACTTCCTGATCGTGATCGGCTTCGTGTTCAACGGGTTGATCATCTGGTACGCCTGGACCTGGACCTGACGGCGGCCGTGCTCAGTCGGACCCGGCGATCAGCTCCGTGTAGAGGCCAGCGGTCTGCGCTGCGATCGCCGACCAGCTGAAGCGCTCGAGCACACGCTCGCGGCCCGCCTGGCCCATCCGCTGCGCCAGATCCGGATCGGCGATCAGGACGTTGATGCGCTCGGCGAGCGCCCGCGCGAAGCCGTCGCGGTCGGCGGGCGAGCCGAACGCATCGCTGCCCGGCTCGAACGCGACCAGGAATCCGGTCTCGCCGTCCACCACGACCTCGGGGATGCCGCCCACCGCGGAGGCGACCACCGCCGCCTCGCACGCCATCGCCTCGATGTTGACGAGGCCGAACGGCTCGTAGATCGACGGGCAGGCGAACACGGTGGCGTGGCTGAGCAGCTGGATGACGTCCGGGCGGTCGAGCATGCGCTCGATCCAGGTCACGCCGCCGCGGCGACGGGACAGCTCGTCGACCAGCGCGCGCACCTCGGCGCCGATGTCGGGGGTGTCGGGGGCGCCCGCGCACAGGACCAGCTGCGCCGCCGGATCGATGTCGCGCGCCGCCTCGAGCAGGTGCACCAGACCCTTCTGGCGGGTGATGCGCCCAACGAAGATGACCGACGGGCGCGCCGGGTCCAACCCCAGGCGCTCCCATACGTCGGTGCCGTGATCAGGCGAGTACTCGCCCGGGTCGATGCCGTTATGGATGACTGTGACCCGGTCCGGTTCGATCGCCGGATAGCAGGCGAGCACGTCGCGGCGCATCTGCTCGCTCACGGCGATGATCGCGTCGGCGCCCTCCAGGCCGGAGCGCTCGCAGAACTTCGACAGCGCATAGCCGCCGCCGAGCTGCTCGGCCTTCCATGGGCGCAGCGGCTCGAGGCTGTGGGTGGTCGCGACGTGGGGGATCCCGTGGAGCAGCTTCGCCA
>DATKBU010000348.1:0-3913 GCA_035513815.1 Egibacteraceae bacterium | reverse complement strand
GGTTGGTTGACTATCTCTCACTTCAGCAGATCGCACCCGCAGGAGGCATGAACCTCCTGCTGCTCCTAACACTGGCAACCGCCATCGTCAAGGACGCAGTAGCTGCCGCCAGCCGGGCAAGGCTGCGAAGCGACAGTCGAGGTGACCGCGCAGCGCGCCGGAAGGACTGGCTGGTCGTCGTCACGGGATGGATTGTCGGATCAGTGCTGATCTTGATTGGCTCGGGGTGGACTCCCGGCTTAACCCTGCTGCTCGTCCTCCTGATCTACTTTGCCGCAGGAACGTGCCTGGCTCTCGCTCTTAAGGAGTGGCATTCGGGTCCGACCTTTAGGCTGTTTCTCCTAGGCGCCGGCTTCCTGCTACTTGGACTCATAGTTGGACCGGTCTTCGCGGGGGGTAACTCGGGCAGAAACGACCGAAATCCGAAGAACTCGTCGCTTGAATACGCCGTCTCCATAACGGGTACACGTCGAGTACTCCTGCTGACGAACGAGAGGGTCTTCACGGTCGACCTGCGGCGGCCCAACGTCATCATTACCCAGACTTGGGACACGTTGCTCCGCATTCACGACCCCGACGACGCTCCAGACGACGACGACTAACCCGCCCACGCGACCGCGCCACCCCGCCCCGCCAGCGTCGCCCCCCGGGCCGCGCCGAGCTGAAGCGCCGGGGAGAACGCCCGTGAGAAGCGATGGGCGGAGCTGGTCGCCGCCCGCATCGCAGCGGGGCTCTCTATCGCTTGGTGGGCAGCGGCGCGTGCGGGGGCAGGTCGTCGCGAAAAAACTCCTCTACCACGTCGGCGTAGTAGCGCTTCGAGCAACTGTCGTGCGCGACCTCCAACCCAGCAAGCCCAGGAAGCCCAGGAAATACCGGCCGCGCGACTGCGAGCTTGCCGCAGAAGCGACAGGGACCCATCTCGTACTCCAGCCCGCAGAGGTGACAATAGGCGCCGACGCCCTCCGAGTCGCCACTCGTGAGGACGCGTTCTGCACCACAGCCGGGGCACTCGTGATCGATCAGCTCGCGACCCGACGCCGCAGCATCCGCGCGAGCGCGCTCCACGACGTGGCGCCACTCGTCCAACAGATCGTTCGCTAATCGGTAGAAGTCAGCCGACACCAAGTCCTGCATATCCTGCCCCAGCTCGATACGCGCGAACCGGAGCAGAAAGTCGAACATCCGCTGCGCTTTCGCTGACGCATCTTTCTCGGGAAACGCCGGCACGTGGTGCACGATGTCATTGCGCCACGCTGCGACCAAACGGACTAGCGAAACGTCCGACTCATCCAGAGCGACCCCCAGGTGCCGCAACCGGTTCGGTAGCTCCCGAAGGCCGACTGTGCGCTGTCGGTCGATTGTCTCGCCATCGAGCTGCCGGAAAATCAGATTGGGGTGAATGCGCGCCAGCCGCTCTTTCAAGAGCAGCTCAGTCGCCGTCGTCAGGTGCAGCAGAGCGAACGTCAGACGGCCGTCGTCGAAGTTACTCAGCGCCTCGCGGAGAAACGCCTTCCCCGCTTTGAGCAGATCGCTCGGTTTCGGGTCCCCCACGGCTCGCATCCTACCGCGCCGCCCTCCAGCCCGCCCCATCGACCGCGCCACCGCCCCGGGAGCGTCGCTCCGCCCCCATTCCTGCTGATCCGAGGTCAGTCGTTCACGCGGCGTAACCCGTTGACCAACCTAACACTTGGAAACGTTGAAGTTCCGCGTACAAGCGCGGTACAATGACGCCGCCTCGGTGAGGCGCTCCCCAACATTTTGCGGAAGGCGGATCGCGGCGACGTGATTTCGCCAATTTCTAAGGAGGTCGCAATTGGCCGGAACGGCAGACAGCTATGGAACGCCCGGACGTGGGCAGCAGTGCTCCGTGTGCGTTCATGTCGACCGGCCGCTGATCGAAGTCGGCCTGGCGAGGGGTGTCCCTCTGCGCGTCCTCGCTCGCCGCTTTTCGCTCCACAAGGACGCGCTGCATCGCCACCGCCACCGCCACCTCCCCGCCTCCCTGGTCGAGGGCATGCGCGCGGCGCGCGCCGAGGCCGATCCGCAGCAGTTGAGGGATGAGGAAGCCGAGGGGCTGCTCGGGCATTTTGTGAAGCAGCGCGCGCGACTCTGGCGGTTGATCGACGAGACGGAAGCGCTGGGCTCCTTCCGCGACGTGATCGCCGCTCACGGCAAGCTGTCCGACGTCCTGAAGGCCGAAGCCCAGCTGCTCGGGCAGGTGGGCGGGGTCCGCACCGTGAACCTTTATGTGACTCCGGAATGGGTTGCGCTGCGCGCGGCATTGGTGCAGGCGCTCGCAGCGCACCCCGAGGCGCGGCAGGCGGTTGCCGCGGTCCTCCGCCGCGTCGAGGTGCCGGCGCTCGAAGCGGGAGAAACCCGGTGAACCTGCTTGAGGATCTTGCCGGAGCGCTCGATCCCCTGGCGCTGGCGCGGGAGGTCGGATTGACGCTCGACGCGTGGCAGCGGCAGGTGCTCCTCTCCACCTCTCCCCGCCTCCTGCTCTGCTGCGGCCGCCAAGTGGGCAAGTCCACGGTCTCAGGGCTCAAGGCGCTGCACGGTGCCCTGTACCAGCCGGGCTCGCTCGTTCTCCTGATCTCCCCCTCGCTACGGCAATCGGGAGAGCTGTTCCGGAAGGTGAGCGAGTTCCACGCGGCGCTCCGCCTGGAGGCCCTCGGTGAGAGCACGCTGAAGCTCGAACTCCCTAACGGTAGCCGCGTGATCTCCCTCCCCGGCAGCGAGGGCACGGTGAGGGGCTACTCAGCCGCCTCGTTAATCGTCCTCGACGAGGCCGCGCGCGTGCCGGACGAGCTGCTCGCAGCAGTACGCCCGATGCTCGCGACATCGCGCGGGACGCTGGTCGCGCTGTCGACTCCCGCCGGCCGCCGCGGTTGGTTTCACGAGGCGTGGACGCGGGGCGAGAACTGGGAGCGGTACCAGGTGCGGTCCGAGGAGTGTCCGCGAATCACGGGCGAGTTCCTTCGCGAGGAGCGCGAGGCGCTCGGGCCGATGCTCTATGCCCAGGAGTACCTGGCAGATTTCGTCGACGACGGCAGCCAGGCATTTCCGACCGCACTGGTCGACGCAGCGCTCTCCGCCGTTATCAAGCCGCTCTGGCCGGAGGTGCAGCCGTGGCACTAACCTTGAAGCAGCGCCGGAAGCGAGCTGCACGTGGCGACCAGAATGCCCCGCGCGGGCCGCAGGAGCCCGCTGGAGCCCCGATCACCTCCGCCGAAGGGGTAGACCCGCCCCTCGCTGCTGAACCTGGACCCGACGTCCGGGACTTGGAAGCGAAGCTCCGGACCACGGGCGAGTTGCCCCCGTCCCGCTTCGTCGTCGGGCTCGATCTCGGCCAGGCGCAGGACTTCTCCGCCGTCGCAGTGGTCGAGCGAGCGGCCGCGCTCAAGCTGCCGCTGGAGGTGGCGCCGAACAAGCGACTGGCGTGGCGCTGGTCCTTCGACGTGCGTCACCTCGAACGCCTTCCGCTCGGAACTAGCTATGTCGACCAGGTACGGCACGTGCGGCAGCTGCTGTTGACCGCTCCGCTCCGCGGCGCTCGACTCGTCCTCGACCAGACCGGTGTGGGCCGACCCGTTGCTGACCTGTTCCGAGCGGCCGGGCTTCGGCCAGAACTGGTCACGATTACCGGCGGAAGCGAAGCTAGCGAACCCACTCCTGGCGAGCACCGCGTGCCGAAGGTCGAGCTGATCTCGAGACTCCAGGCCCTCCTGCATGAGGGCCGGTTCCGAGTGGCCGAACAGCTTCCCCAAGCGCGGCTCCTGCTCGACGAGCTGAAGAACTTCGAAATCAGCTACACAGCCCACGGAGCCATGACGTTCAGCGCCCGAAGCGGTCGGCACGACGACTTGGTGTTAGCGGCGGCGATTGCCGTCTGGTACGCCGCGGACCAGCGCAA
>DATKBU010000347.1:0-6068 GCA_035513815.1 Egibacteraceae bacterium | reverse complement strand
AGTCCTTGCGGTGCGGGTGCCCCACCCAGTCCTCAGGCATGTGGATCCGCGTCAGGTTCGGGTGGCCGGAGAAGACCACGCCGAAGAAGTCATACGCCTCGCGCTCCATGAAGTTGGCCGAGCCGTAGACGCTGGCGGCCGACGCGATCGTGGGGTCTTCGTCGGGCAGGTCCACTCGGATGCGCAGGCGGTGATTGTGCGTGATCGAGTACAGGATGTAGTCCAGCTCGATGCGCCCCACCTCGTCGCCGAACTCGTAAGCCGGCCAGCCGGTGGTCTCCTGCGCCGCCTCGACGCGCTTGCCGGCAGGCCAGTGGACGCCGGAGAGATCGGCGAGCAGCTCGCAGCCCACCTCCGGGTCGTCGCGGCAGAACGTGAGCAGATCGATGATCTGGGCGGGGGAGGCCACCAGCGTGAGCTCGCCGCGGAAGCCGAGGACCTCCAGCCCGTCGAAGGCGGCCGTGATCCGATCGCGGAGCGCCGCCAGCTGCTCGGACAGCTGCACGGCGATCCCGGCCTCTCCCAGATCCTGGCCCCCCTGCGATCGCTCCGCGATCGCCTTCTCCCGCAGCGCAGCGGCTTCGCCGGCGGCCATGTCGGGGTTGCCGCTGGACGTGCCCGCCTTGTCCCCGGCGTCGGGGCGCGCGTCGTCGCTCATGACGCTGGCGCCTGACCGCTGCTGCCGGGACCGCCCTCGGCGACGTCGTGCGATTTGGCGGGCGCCCTGGTCGCCGCCCAGCCGGGAATCTGGGAGGCGTCGGCGCCGATGGTGACCAGCCCGCCCTCGGCGTAGGCCTGCTCCGGCGACCAGCCGGTGCGGCGGCGGAAGTCCTCCATCGACTCGCCGGCGCGGGGGCGGGAGACGAACTGCTCCTTCTTGATCTTCTCATGCAGCTTCACGATGCCGTCCATCAGCATCTCGGGCCGCGGCGGGCAGCCGGGGACATACATGTCGACCGGCACCACGTGATCGACGCCCTGCACGATGGCGTAGTTGTTGAACATGCCGCCGCTTGACGCGCACACGCCCATCGACAGGACCCATTTGGGATCGCTCATCTGGTCGTAGAGGTTGCGCAGCACCGGCGCCATCTTCTGGCTCACGCGGCCGGCGACGATCATCAGGTCGGCCTGCCGCGGAGAGGCTCGGAAGACCTCCATTCCGAAGCGCGCGAGGTCATAGTGGGCGCCGCCGGTGGCCATCATCTCGATCGCGCAGCAGGCGAGCCCGAAGGTGGCCGGCCACAGCGATCCGGCCCGTGACCAGTTGACGAACTTCTCGACGTTGGTCAGCAGGATGCCGCTGGGGACGCGGGACTCTAGTCCCATTCAAGACCCCCTCGGCGCAGCACGTAGTAGTAGCTCTCGAACAGCAGGATCACGAAGATGGCCATCACCGCGATGCCGTACCAGCCGAGGTCGCGCAGCGTCACCGCCCAAGGGAAGAGGAACACGGCCTCGACGTCGAAGATGATGAACAGCATGGCCACCAGATAGAACTTGACCGGGAAGCGGGTGGCGCGCACGTCGGTCTCGGGCTCGGGGATGATCCCCGACTCGTAGGCGGCGAGCTTGGCGGGGTTTGGCCGGTCGGGGCCGAGACGCGACGAGACGGCCAGCGACAGGCCGACGAAGGCCACTGCGAGCACGAACAGGATCAGGATCGGCAGGTACTCAACGAGCACAGCAGACCCCCTGGACGGACGTGCGAGTGGTGGAGCGACGCGGTCCAAGCCTATTGGCCGCGCGGCGAGGGGACCAAACCGCCGCGGCCCTCATGCGGCGGGCACCGCCCTGGCCAGTGCGTTGAGCAGGCGATCGGTGAAATCGACGCTGCGGCGGTTGGTCAGATGCGCCATGGTCCGCAGCACGAAGCGCATCAGGCCTGGATGCGGCATGCCGTAGACGGTGCAGGCGCGCATGACCGCGGGGTTGCCCATGACCCTGACGAAGGCGCGCCCCAGCGTGAAGTAGCCGCCCCACTCACGGGCCAGCGCTTCGGGATAGCGGCGCAGCGGCGCGTCCGATCGAGCGCGGATCGCCTCGTCGGCCGCCTCGGCGGCGAGCGCCGCCGCCTCGATCGCGTAGCTGATCCCCTCGCCGTTGAAGGGGTTGATCATCCCGCCGGCGTCGCCGACCAGCAGCGCGCCCCGGTGCAGGTGGGGCCGGCGGCTGTGGCCCATGGGAAGACCGGCGCTGCGCGCTCGGCCGACCTGAGTCGATGGCGAGATCTCCCATTCGGCGGGCAGTCCGGTGATCCAGTCCTCGAGCGTCCGGCGGTAATTGGTCGACCGGAAATGCCGCGAGGAGTTCAGCAGGCCCCAGCCGACGTTCACCAGCCCATCGTCCAGCGGGAAGATCCATCCGTAGCCCGGCAGCAGCTCGCCCTCGGAGTCCTGGCCGCCGGCGCGCAGATTGAGAAACCCCTCCATCATGTCCGAGCCGCTCAGCGGGCTGCGGTAGTACGCGCGGACCGCGACGCCCATCGGACGGCGCTCGTCGCGGTGCAGGCCGAGCTCGACGGCGAAGCGCGACGAGCCGCCGTCGGCCACGATCACGATGGGCGCGCGGATCACGCCTTCGGCACCGTCCGCGCGACGGTAGGAGACTCCGGCCACGCGCGCCTCGGTCGCGTCTCGATACACGGGCCCGGTGACCTCGGTCTGCTCCCACAGCCGGGCACCTGCCTTCTCGGCGTTGCGCGCCAGCGTGTCGTCGAACAGCGCGCGAGTCGCGGTGACGGAGTGGCTGGGCCAATCGTCCAATTCGGGCCATCCAAGCTCGACCACCACGCCCCCGCCGTGCATCCGCAGGCCCTCTTGGCGTGCCCAGCCGGGGATTCGCCCGTCGGCCTCGTCGTGCAGGCCGAGCATGCGCATGGCTTTGACGGCCCGGGGGGTGAGGCCGTCGCCGCAGACCTTCTCCCGCGGGAAGGTCTCCTTGTCCAGCGCGATCACGTCATGGCCGGCTCGGGCCAGGAAGTACGCGGCCGCCGCACCGGCGGGGCCGGCGCCGATGACGACCGCATCAGCCGTGGTCACCACCGCCTTCGCCACGTCGCCTCCCTTGTGAAGCACTTCACAAGCTGCCGAGCCAGTGTAGGGACCTGGCCGCGCTGCCGGCAACCGCAGGATCTCGCAGTCGGGGCCGCGAGCGGCCGGCGCGGGGGCCCGCCCGCCCGATGAGCGCCGTTGCTCGGCGGTTGCCGGACCACAGCCTGCCACAGTTCCCAGGCGCGAACCTCTTGGCGCACCGCTACTGCCGATGGGCCTGATGGACGGCAACGATCCCGCCGCTGAGGTTGCGCCAGCGGGCGCGCTCCCAGCCGGCGCTGGCGATGAGCCTGGCGAGATTCGCCTGGTCAGGCCAGGCGAGGATGCTCTCGGCAAGGTACCGGTAGGCGGCCGGGCTGCTGCTCACAACGTCGGCCATCCACGGAACGACCGCCCTCAGATAGCGTCGGTAGAGGCCCGCGAACGGCGGCCAGACCGGGCTGCTGAACTCCAGGATGACCAGGCGGCCGCCCGGCTTGGTCACGCGGGCGAGCTCATTCAGCCCTGCGCGGGTGTCCGGCAGATTGCGCAGGCCGAAGGCGATGGTGACCGAGTCGAACGTCGCGTCGCGCAACGGCAGCCGCATGCCGTCGCCGTTGCACCACAGCACACGCTGTCGGTCGCTGCGGGCTGCCCCCACCGCCAGCATCGGCCAGCTGAAGTCCACTGCCATGACCTGCGCGCCCGCGGCGCGCAGGTCCCTCGCGAGCATCCCGGTGCCGCTCGCGACGTCCAGCACCAGTGATCCTGGCCGCACGCCCGCGGCATGCGCCGCCGCGCGCCGCCAGCGGCGGTCCTGGCCCAGCGACAGAACTGTGTTCGCGAGGTCATAGCGAGGCGCCACCCGGTCGAACATCTCCCGGACCAGCGCGGCGTCCTTCTCAGGCCGGGGCCGGGGATCGGGGAGTTCAGGCGGTCGGGTCGCGGTCACTGCAGGTCCTCGTGCTCGATTTCGGGCCAGGGTTCTTCCGCGCTGGCGCGCCGAGCCTTTCGGACTCCGCCGACCACGGTCATGACCTGGCGGCCCGACCCGCGCTCTACCAGATCGGTGTACACGCGCTGCGCGCTGGTGTCGATTTCGACCCCGACCAGATCGGCGCGCCGCCCGACTTCGAGCAGCCCGGCATGGGCGCCCCAGCCCATCGCGCGCGCGCCGTCGACGGTCGCCAGCCGGATCGCCTGCTCGGCCAGCGGGATCGGCCCGACCGACGACGGCCAGAACGTCAGGCCCCGCTCGCCAGCCAGCTGAACCCACGCGGCCGCCTCCGCGAGCAGATCGAGGTCCGGGGCGGAGGCGGCGCTATCGGTGCCGAGCGCCAGCATGGTCCCGGCGGCGGCGTAGCGCTCCAGCGGCGCGGCGCCGGCCTGGAGCATCGCGTTCGAGCGCGGGCAGCACACGACCGCCACGCCGCGGTCGGCGAGAAGCCGGGCTTCGCGGTCGTTGATCCACACCCCGTGGGCGAGGGTGGTGCGCGGCGACAGCGCGCCGAGCGCGTCCAGATACGCCACAGGGCTGCGGCCGGTCCCCCGATCGAGCCACTCGAAGGTCATCCCCCGGCTGCGTGCGATGTCGGCGTGCGGCCCGGCCGCGCTGGAGATGGCCGCGACCTCCTCGCGGGTCTCGGCGCAGTGAATGTGCAGCGGGACGTTCGCCCGCTCCGCCAGCGTCGCGAGCGCCCGGAGCACTTCGGTTCCCAAGGTGTAGACCGCATGAGGGGCGATTCCCACTCGCCGTCCCTGAGCCGGCAGTGCCAGCGTGCGCTCCAGCGCTGCCAGGACGTCGCGTTGATGCTCGGAATCGACCATCGCCACCTCGACCCAGGAATCGCCTGTCAAGCCAGCCCGCGCGCTGGCCGGGACAGCCGGTCCCCGGGTGACGACGTCGCCGACGACGGTGACCCCTGCGCGCAGCAGCTGCTGGACGCCGCGATGGGCCGACCGGCTCCAGCGGGCGTCGTCCCAGTCGGCTGTCAGGCCGACCAGGGCTCGGATCCAACGGTGAAACGGCCCGGGCCGCGCCAGGTCGGCGGCATCGGAGTACTCAAGATGCGTGTGCGCGTTGACGAGCCCGGGCAGCAGCGCGCCCTGAATCTCGTGAACGCGATCAGCGTCGGCACGCAGCGCCGCGGCGTCGCCCACCGCAACGATGGTCTCGCCGCGCACCAGAACGCCTCCGCGAGTCAGCGGCGGACCGCTCATGGGACACACGACGGCTGCGCAGTACAGAACCGTGGGCATTGGTCGCGAAGTCTATTGGTCGCCGCCGTGGGAGCGCCGCGCTGATCGAGCGCGCTGCGTGGAGCTGCGTTTCTGCCGTTGAAGGAGTACTCAAGTGCTGCGTCGGAGCTGCCGATGCGGAGTGCGAGGTGACCTTCTGCTCGAGGTGAAGCGAATGGGGATGTTCCGTGGCGCTGGCCGCGGCGCAGCGACGGATGGACAGCCGAGCTGCCCGATGTGCGGCTCGACTGCTATCGACGCTGAGGGCCGCTGCCCCCTGGGGCATTCGGTCCCGCTGCCAACTGGCGCACCGCTGGTCGTGGCCGACGATGCGCAAACGACTGCGCCGCCCGAGCCCTCCGCCCCAGAGCAGCCGTGGCTTGTCGTGCCTGAGCCGGTTCCGATGACGCCGCCGGCCTCCCCTGGTCCGGTTTCCGAGGCGCCGGAGTCTGCCGCCGAAGCCGCCTCACCTGTCACCCCGGTTGCGGCGCCACTTCCCCCGGTGGCGCCGCAACCCGTTCAATCCGACCCAGGGCCGGAGCCGCTTCCCCCCGCGGCTGACGAGCCCGCATCGCAGCACCGCGAGGCTCCGGCGCCTCCCCCCCTCTTGGCGCCGGAGCCCGCTGCTGCGGAGCCGTTCAGTCCGCCAGTGCCGGAGCCCGCGCCCACAGCGCCCCCAGCGCCCGCTGCCGCAGCCCCGCCCCCGCCAGCGCCCGCCGAGCCGGTGCCAGAGCGCCGCGAGCGGCCGACGGCGACCGCCCCACCCCCCTCAACTCGCCGGCTCGTGGCCGTCCCTCG